>CAMLSD010000006.1 GCA_946482595.1 uncultured Comamonadaceae bacterium | reverse complement strand
GGGGGGGGGGGGGGGGGGGGGGGGGGGGGGGGGGGGGGGGGGGGGGGGGGGCCCGCCGGGGGGGGGGGGGGGGGGGGGGGGGGGGGGGGGGGGGCGGTCATGGACGATCTGCAACGTTTTGCGGACGATATGCATCCCATCATACGACTCCGGCCGGCAAACTGAGCTTGTCCGACACGCCATGGCAGGTCGGACAGCCCGGGGCACCGCCCCGGCTCACAAGGAAACGCCGGGCCGCCCCAAGTTTGCTTGACCCCCGCGGGGGGCGGGCTGGGCAAAGCCCGGCCCTGGGGGCGATCTCAAGCAAACGCCGGGCCGCCCCAAGTTTCCTTGATCCCCTCGGGGGGCGGGCTGAGCGCAGCCCGGCCCTGGGGGCGCCCACCACCACCAGGAGTCATCACATGAACCGCGTCCCTCTGATCGATCGCAACGAAACCACCCCCGAGCGCCGTGCCCTGCTCGAGCAGATCCATGCTGCCTTTGGCGCCACGCCCAACATGTTCCGCGCCGTGGCGAATTCGCCTGCGGCACTGCAGAGCATGTGGGCCGCCTTCGGTGCCCTGGGCGGCGGCACGCTGGGCAGCAAGCTGGGCGAACAGATCGCGGTGGCCGTGGCCGACCGCAATGCCTGCGAGTACTGCCTGGCCGCCCACACGGTACTGGGCCGCAAGGCGGGCGCCACGGCCGAGGAGATGACGGCCGCCCAGGCCGGTGAATCCGCCGACCCCCGCACCCAGGCCGCCCTGCGCTTTGCGCTGAAGGTGGTCGACCAGCGGGCCCAGGTGAGCGACAGCGACGTGCAGGCCCTGCGCCACGCCGGCTTCAGCGACGAGGCCGTGGTGGAGATCCTGGCCCACGTGGCGCTGAACCTGTTCACCAACTATGTGAACGTGGCCTTTGCGGTGCCGGTCGACTTCCCCGCGGTGAAGCTGCGCCGCGCCGCCTGAGACCGGCCCGCGCCGCCCGGCACGGGTTGCACCGACATTGACATTGCTCAAGTACGGCGGCCTCCGGCAGGACAGGGGTGAAGCGGGTGCGCACAATCGAAGCGCCCTGCCACCCCAGCCCTGACGGAGACCACCGGCGTGCCGCCCCAGACCACCGATGCGCCCGCCCCGCCGGCCTCCCACCGCACCAGCGCGCCGGCACGCAGCGCCCAGGCGATCGACTGGCACGCCCTGGGCATCGACGACACGCTGCAACGCTGCGGCACCGACCCGCAACAGGGCCTGAGCGACACCGAGGCCGCACGCCGCCTGGCCGACCACGGCCCCAATGCCCTGCCCGAGGCCCCCCCGCGCCCGCTATGGCGCACCTTTGCGCGGCAGTTCCAGAGCCCGCTGATCTACATCCTGTTCGTGGCCGCCGTGCTGGCGGTGGCGCTGGGCCACCATGGCGATGCCGCCGTGATCCTGGCCGTGGTGATCGTCAATGCGCTGATCGGCAGCATTCAGGAAGGCCGGGCAGAACGCTCGATGGCCGCGCTGCGGCGCCTGTCCTCGCTGCACGTGTGCGTGCTGCGTGACGGCCGTGAGCAGGTGCTGGAGGCCCGCGAGCTGGTGCCGGGCGACCTGATGCTGCTGGCCGCCGGTGACGCGGTGGCGGCCGATGCCCGACTCATCGACGAAGCGCAGCTTCAGGTGGCCGAAGCGGCGCTCACGGGCGAGTCCGTGCCGGTGGCCAAGTCGCTGGCTGCGGTGCCCGAGGCCACCGGCCTGGCCGATCGCCATGACATGGTGTACTCGGGCACGCACATCACCGGCGGGCGGGCCCGTGCCGTGGTGGTGGCCACCGGCGTGCACACCGAAGTCGGCCGCATTGCGGGCCTGACCGAACGCGCCGAAGAGCCGAAAACACCGCTGGAGCAGCGCCTGGAGCAGTTCGGCCGGGCACTGGTTGCGGCCGCCCTGGGCCTGTTCGTGCTGGTGGTCGTGCTGGGCCTGTGGCGTGCGTTGCCGCTGCCCGACGTGCTGATGGTGGCACTCAGCCAGATGGTGTCGATGGTGCCCGAGGGTCTGCCGGTGGCGATGACCATCGCGCTGGCCGTGGGCATGCAGCGCATGGCTGGGCAGGGCGCCATCATCCGCCGCCTGTCGGCCGTCGAGACCCTGGGCTCGACTACGGTGATCTGCAGCGACAAGACGGGCACCCTCACCCGCAACGAGATGACGGTGGTCGAGCTGTGGCTGCCCGGCCAGTGCGGCGGGCACCGTGTGCTGACGGTCGGGGGCATCGGCTATGCGCCCGACGGCGCGCTGCTTGAAGGCGGCCGCCCGGCCGACCTGCATGACGGCGCGCTGCGCGAGCTGCTCGCCGCAGCCGTGCTGTGCAATGACGCCGGGCTGCTGCCGCCCGAGGACGCCCGGGCCGGCTGGACCGTGCTGGGCGACCCCACCGAAGGAGCGCTGCTGGTGCTGGCGGTCAAAGCGGGCGTGACGCTCGCCCGCTTGCGCCACGACGCTCCGCGTGAGGCCGAGCTGCCTTTCGATTCGGACACCAAGCTGATGGCCACCCGCCATCGCCTGGCCTCGCAGCCCCGCTTGGTGATGCTCAAGGGTGCGCCTGAATCGATGCTGCGCCTGTGCACTCCCGGCCACGGGGCGCTGGGTCAGGCGGCCCGCGTGCAGGCCGAAGCCATGGCCGCGCGGGCGCTGCGCGTGCTGGCCTTCGGCTGTGTCGATGACGATGCGCTCGACCCGCAAGGTGGCTTCGAATCGCTGGCCGGCCGGGTGCGGCTGCTGGGCCTGGTCGGCCAGATCGACCCGCCGCGCGAGGAGGTCAAGCTGGCCGTGGCCGAGTGCCGCCGCGCCGGCATCCGGCCGGTGATGGTGACCGGCGACCACAAGCTCACCGGCCTGGCGATCGCCCGCGAGCTGGGCATTGCCGGCGAGCAGGATCGTGCCGTCGACGGGCCCGAACTCGAGCGCATGGGCGAGGCCGAACTGCGCGACGCCCTGCCCGGCATCGCGGTGTTCGCACGGGTGCAGCCGGCCCAGAAGCTTCGCATCGTCGAGGCGCTGCAGGCACGCGGCGAGGTCGTCGCGATGACCGGCGACGGTGTCAACGATGCGCCGGCCCTGGCGCGTGCCGACGTGGGTGTGGCCATGGGCATCACCGGCACCGAGGTGGCCAAGAGTGCCGCCAAGATCGTCGTCACCGACGACAACTTCGCGACCATCGTCGCTGCGGTGCAGCAGGGCCGGGTGGTCTACGGCAACCTGAAGAAGGTGATCCTGTACCTGTTTGCCACGTCCATGGACGAGGTCATGGTGCTGCTGCTGGCGCTGCTGGGCGGGTTCCCGCTGCCGCTGGCCGCCGTGCAGATCCTGTGGATCAACATCGTCACCGAAAGCACGGTGACGGTGAACCTGGTGATGGACCCCCCCGACGGCGACGAGATGCGCCGCCGACCGGTGCCGCGTGACGACCGGCTGCTGGGCTGGCCGCTGCTCCAGCGCGTGGCGCTGATGGCACCGGCGACCGTCGCAGTGAGCTTCGGCTGGTTTGCCTGGCGGCTGACCCAGGGCGTGCCCGAGGCCGTGGTACGCACCGAAACCTTCACCGTGCTGGCGATGTGCCAGTGGTTCAACGTGCTGAACTGCCAGTCGGCCACAGCCTCGGCGCTGGGCCCGCGGCTGCTGCGCAACCGCTGGCTTGCCGGGGGGCTGTCGCTGAGTGTGGCGCTGCAGGTCGCCGTGCTGTACGTTCCGGCCATGAACACGCTGTTCCATACCGTGCCTTTGCCCGCGGCAACCCTGCTGCCACTGGTGGCGCTGGCCAGCCTGGTGCTGTGGGCCGAGGAACTGCGCAAGCTGCTGGTGCGCGCCGCACGTCGGCACCGCGAGGCCCGACGATGACCCTGGCCTGGCTGACGCTGCAGTTCCTGCTGTGCGCCCTGCTGATCGCCGGCGCCGGCTTCACGCTCAGCCGCAGTGCCGACGTGCTGGCCGAGGCGCATGGCTGGGGTCGCGGCTGGGCGGGCCTGGCGCTGCTGGCCACCGTGACTTCGCTGCCCGAGCTGGCCTCGGGCGTGAGTGCGGCAGCGGTGGTGGGCGCCCCCAATCTGGCCGTGGGCAATGCACTGGGTGCCTGTGTCGTGAACCTGGCCTTCCTCGTGGTGGTCGACCTGCTGCAGCGCCGCCAGCCGATGTACGGCCGCGCCAGCCCCACCCACTTGCTGTCTGCCGGATTCGGCGTGGTGATGCTCGGGTTCGTCGCGATGAGCCTGCTCACCGGCCCCGCCGCGCCGCATTTCCTGGGCGTGGGTCTCTACAGTCCGGTGTTGATGGGGCTGTACCTGCTGGCCCTGCGCAGCGTGTTCGCGCACGAGCAGGCGCAACGTCCGGACACGGTCCACGCCCAGGTCGGCGCGCTGGAGCAGGCCTCGCGCGAGACGGTGCGGCGCGCGTGGCGCCGATTCTCCATCGCGGCACTTGTGGTGCTGGCAGCGGGCAGCTGGCTGCCCAAGGTGGCTGATGGCCTGTCCGCGGCGCTGGGTCTGTCGCGCAGTTTCGTCGGCACGGTGTTCATGGCCCTGGTCACGACGCTGCCCGAGATGGCGGTCACCGTGTCCGCACTGCGGATGGGTGCACTGGACATGGCCATCGGCAACCTGCTGGGCAGCAACCTGTTCAACGTGACCATCCTGGCCGTCGACGATCTGGCCTATCCCGGCGGCCCGCTGCTGGCCGAGGTGTCGCCTGTGCATGCCGGATCGGCGGCCACGGCGCTGGTGATGACGGGCCTGGTGATCGTCGGGCTGGTGATGCGCCCGCAAGGACGCGTGCTGCGCGTGGCCAGCTGGATCAGCGTCGGACTGGTGGCGGCCTATGGCATCAATGCAGCGCTGATCTACCTGGCGGGTGCTTGAGGTGGGCCGCCCGCACCGCAGACCCGGTGATGCGGGCAGGCGCAGCTTGCGGCAGCTTCAGCGCCAGGCCTGCGGCTCGAACTGGAGCAACTGCTCCAGCAGCTCACGCAGCGTGGCCTGCAACCGGGCAAAGCCCGGCAGCGGTGCCAAGGTGGTTTCGTCCATGTAAAGACGCTTGTTGATCTCGATCTGGATCGAGTGCCGCCCCTCGTGTGGGCGCCCCTGTCGCCGGACGATCTCCACCCCCTTGTAGGGATGATTCACCTCGACGGTATGACCGCGGCTTTGCAGGAAGCGCTCGATCCAGCGCGTGAGCGCCGGGCTTGCGGTGGTGCCGTCGCGATCACCCAGCACAAAGTCGGCATGGGCCATGAACGGGTGCTCGGTCGAGTAGGCCTGTGCCACCGACGGCATCGAGTGGCAGTCCAGGTGGATCACACCACCGTGGCGCTGCCAGGCGGCCTCGATCGCCGCATCCAGCGCCCGGTGATACGGCACCCAGCACTCGGCGATCCGGCGCTGCACTTCGTCGAGCGTGAGGTAGCGGTCATAGACCGGTGTGCCATCGTCGAGCAGCCGCCAGATCAGGCCCTTGCCCAGGCGCACCTTGGCACTGGGCTCCAGCGGCCCGATCCACGGGGCGTCGAGCAGGTGCGGGTCGACCTCGGTGAGCGAGCGATTGGCGTCGATGTAGCTGCGCGGAAAGTGCGCGCGCAGCAACGTGACCCCCAGAGAGGGCGCAAAGGCCCAGAGTGTGTCGACATGGCTGTCCTCGGCCACACGCAGCCGGCTCATCGGACACGCCGGGAGGAAGTCCGGCGGGTAGACCGTCCCGCTGTGGGGCGAGTCCAGCACCACGGGGGCCAGACCGTCCTGCACGCTGCACGGCGCGTGCATCGACCAGAACGACAGCGCGGGATCGACAGCACAAGGCTGCATGGACATGCTCACGGCCGCCTCAGTCGAGCTGGATCTTCGCAAAGCGCGCCACCGCACGCATGCGCTCGATCTCGGCCTTCACCTGGTTGCCGAATTCGGCCGGCGTACGCAGCGGCGACGGATACAGGCCCAGCCGCGCAAGGCGCTCGCTCATTCCTGGCGCCTTGAGCGAGCGCACGACCCCGGCATGCAGGCGACTGATCTCGGCCTCCGGCGTGCCCTGGGGCGCCACCAGGCCGAACCACGACGGCACGTTGTTGTCGGGCAGGCCGACCTCGGCAAAGGTGGGCACCGACGGAAGCACGTCCAGCCGTGAGGGCCACGACACCGCCAGCGCATGGGCGCGCCCCGACTGCACATGCGGCAGCGACGACGCCACCTGGTCGAAGTAGGCCTGCACCTGTCCGGCGAGCACGTCGTTCAGCGCCGGTGCCGCGCCGCGGTAGGGCACATGCACCATGAAGGTCCGCGTCGAGCTCTTGAACTGCTCGGCCCACATGTGGCCGATGGTGCCGTTGCCGGGCGAGGCGTACATCAGCTTGCCCGGCTGCGAACGCACGAGCGCGAGAAAGGCCGCGAAGTCCTTGACCCCCAGTTGTGCATTCACGATGAGCACGCCGGGTGCCTTGACCAGTTCGGCCACCGGCACAAAGCTGGTCAGCGGGTCGTAGGTCAGCGACTTGTACACGGCAGGGTTCACGCCGTGTGTGGACAGCGTGGCCACGCCCAGGGTCAGCCCGTCGGGTGCCGAGCGCGCCACCTCGGCCATGCCGATGGAGCCACCGGCGCCGGCCTTGTTCTCGACGATCACCGGCTGACCGATCTCCCGGGCCAGTTGTTCGCCCACGGCCCGGGCCGTGATGTCGGTCGCGCCACCCGGCGCAAAGGGCACGATGAGCCGCACCGGTTTGCCCGAACTGGCCGATGCACTCGTCCAGGCCGGTGCGAGCAATGCTGCCGAAAGCGATGCGGTGAACTGTCTGCGATCCATGTTGACCCCTTGTGGTTGGTGCGCCTATTCTTGGTGGCCACCCCCTGGCTCGACAAACGAAACTTCCTCACGACATCATTCCCGGAACGAATGAACCGACGCCTCCTGCCCTCACTGCACCTGCTGCGCGCCTTCGTCACCACGGCGCAACTGCGCACGGTGTCGGCCGCGGCCGACGCGCTGCACCTCACGCAGGGCGCCGTGAGCCGGCAGTTGCTGGAGCTGGAGGACGCGCTGGGCATTGCACTGTTCACCCGGGTGCGCAAGCGCCTGCAGCTCACACCGTCGGGCCAGCGCTACCTGGCTGCCGTGCAGCCGCTGCTCCAGCAGCTGGAGGCCGCCACACTGGACATCATGAGCGGGCCGCATGATGGTGGCATCCTGCACCTGTCGGTGCTGCCCACCTTCGGCGCCAAGTGGCTGATCCCGCGGCTGCCGGCCTTCCAGGCCGCCCACCCACGCATCCACCTGCAGTTCGTGCCCTATGTGCAGGGCTACGACTTCCATCGGGCCGACCTCGACTGCGCCATCCGCTACGGCGAAGGCCCGTGGGAAGGCGCGGTGTGCGACTACGTGATCGGACGGCGCATGGTGCTGATCACCCCGCCGGCGCGGCGCCTCAAGCCGGTCGTGCGGCGGCCGGCCGACGTGGTGCACCACCGGCTGCTGCACCATGTGAGCGCACCCGATGCCTGGGCCAACTGGTGCGAGGCCCGTGGCGTGAGCGGCATCAACCCGCACAGCGGCATCCAGCTCGACCAGTACACCGCCATCGTGCGTGCCGTGGTGGCCGGCATGGGGATTGCCCTGGTGCCCGAGTGCCTGGTGCGCGACGAACTCATGCACCGTGAGGTGGTGACCCCGCTGCCGGCATCGACCGGCATTCACGAGGCCCGGGCCGGCTACTTCCTGTGCTACCCGGAGCACAAGTCGTCGAGCGAGGCGCTGGTGGCCTTCCGTGACTGGCTGGTGGCTGCCGCGGCGCCCCCCGCGTCCGGCAACGACTGACGGGCCCGCACGGCCTCAGTCGACGATGCGCCCACCGGCGCCGATCAGCGTGATGTCGACAAATCGCGAGCCGTGGTGCTGACCGGGCGCAAAGCCGACGACGTAGCCGCCGGCGTCGAAGCGCCGCATCGCCTGCAGCTGCTGGCGCAGGCGCTCGCGGGTCGGCTGCGGGCCGGCGCGTCGCAGCGCCTCGGTGAACACCTTGGCAGCGATCATGCCCTCCAGGCCGATGTAGTCGGGCTGCAGGGCCGGATCGAGTTGCCGCAGCAAGGTCCGGTACTCGACCGACACGGGTGAACGGTCCTTCACCGGGTTGGGCGCCGTCTGGCTGACCGACAACCCTTCGGCCAGCGGGCCGAGTTCGTCGATGAGCTGGCGCACGCCGATCAGGCTGCGCGCGTAGTACGGTGTGCGTCCCTGCCGGTGCGGCTCGTAGGCCCGCACGAAGGCCACCGCATCGCTGCCCGACACCCCGAGAATCAGCGCCTGGACGTCGGTACCATGCAGGCCCCGGATCGCCGGTTCGGCATCGCGCGAGCCGGCCTTCATCATGCCGATGCCACCGAGTGTCAGCCGCAGCGCGTCGGCACGCCGGCGCGTGTCGGCCAGCAGTTCGCGCCCGGACTCGCTGTCGTAGTGCACCAGGCCGATGCGGGTGAGGCCGATCGTGTGCAGATGCCGCACGATCTGGTCGAGTTCGTCGGCAAAGCTGGCACGCGTCGTGAACACCTGCGGCGAGTGCTGCGCATACAGCGCCTCGTAGCCGGTGTAGGGCGCAAACATCGGCACGCCGGCCGCCTCGGCCACCGGCAGGCTGGCCTTGACCGTGTTGGTCCACATGTAGCCGAACAGGGCCAGGCAACGCTCCTGGTCGATCAGCTGGCGGGTGTTGGCCACCGCCTGTTCGGCGCGGTAGCCGTCATCGAGCGACACGAGCCGGATCGGCCGGCCATGCACCCCACCGCGTGCATTGACTGCCGCGAAGTAGGCCAGCGCACCGGCCCGGTACGACACCGCCTGCGCGGCAAAACTGCCCGAGAACGAGGCCGACTGGCCGAGCACGATCGGCGCGGCCGTCCCACCAGGGGCTGGGTCCTGTGCTGCCGCCGACAGCCACCCCGACAGCCCCATGGCCAGGGACACAATGAACTGACGCCACATGATGTGCTCCGATCTCGAACAGCCCGCGCATGCGGTGCACCCATGCTGCGCCGGCCCGCAGCCCGGGGCAATCGAGTTATCGGAACGATGTCATTCCCGGATCGAATGAACCCCGGCTGCGCCGCGATCGACTGGCTCGTTCAGTGTCACGGCTGCGGCACAGGCGCTGTCTCGTCCCAGTGGAACACCTTGGCGATGACCTGCCATCGCCCCTCCACACGCACGAGTGTCAGCAGGTCGATGAAGTGGCGGGGCGCGATCGAGCAGCGCAGTCGGGCATGTGCCGTGACCGGCCCGGCGAACTCGATCGACTCGATGCGGTCGGTGCGCGCTTCACCGCGCGAGGCCGGCGACGGGCGCGCATCGACGATCGGGAAGTACTCGTGCATGCGCAGGACCAACTGCTGGCCGTGGCTGACCGTGGCATAGACGGCCTGCGGATGGAACACGCGGCTCAGGCGTCGGGTGTCGCTGTGGTGCAGGCCGTCGAAGTAGTCCTGCAGCACGGCTACCACGTCGGCATAGGCGTCGAGGTGGTGTGTCATCGTGCCCCGCCCTGCTCGCGCGCGCGCTGGCGCAGCACCGTCACGGTTTCGCCCGCGATGCCCCAGTGGTCGGTGTCGACTTCCTCGATCAGCACGAAGGTGGTGGCGGGGTTCTTGTCGAGCACCTGCACCAGCAGGTCGGTGGTGCCGCGGATCAGCTCGGCTTTCTGTTCGGCGGTCGCGCCGTCGCGCGTGATGCGGATATGGACGTAGGGCATGGTGACTCCAGTGGGTTCGAGGCCTGGCAGGTTGGGGTGTCGAGGTTCAGGCGAACGCGCTCAGGCGATCAGGCCTTCGGCCCGCATGGCCTCACGCACTGCCGGGCGTGAGCCGACGCGCGACAGGAAGGCCTGCACATGGGCCAGGCCGCTGATGTCGAGCTTCACGAACCGGGCCCATCCCAGCACGACAAACAGGTAGGCGTCGGCCGCGGTGAAGGCCTCGCCCGTCAGGTAGCTGCG
The DNA here is from genome assembly GCA_946482595.1 of uncultured Comamonadaceae bacterium. The sequence continues at coordinate 68,710 of CAMLSD010000006.1, read as the reverse complement.
GCCGGCCAACTGGCTGTCGAGCCAGGTCAGCTTGCGCAGCAGCACCTGCGAAAGCGCCTGCTTGGCCGCGGCGTCCACATCGTCATGGAACAGCGGCGTGAACGACTTGTGCAGCTCGCTGGTGATGTAGTTCTGCCATTCCATCACGCGGTAGCGCGCCAGCGTGCCGGCCTGCGGCATGAGCGAACGAGCCTCGGCCTGGTCAGCGAGGTACTGCGCGATCACCGGCCCTTCGGTCAGGCGGCTGCCGTCATCCAGTTCGAGCACCGGCACCTGGCCCTTGGCATTGACGGTGTGGAAGTCGCCACCGTCGGCCGTGAGGTGGCGGGCGGTGTCGACCTTCTCGAGCGTGACGGTCATGCCGGCTTCACGCAGCACGATGTGCGGGGCCAGCGAGCAGGCGGCGGGGGCGTAGTAGAGCTTCATCGTCAGGGTCCTTGTGCGCGGAGCGCGAGTTGAAGAAGGAGCAGGAACAGGGCGGACTGTATTGACGATGCCAACGACAATAAATCTGAGTACATTCAAATCATCATTTACATGGAGATCATGAATGGCACGCCAGTTCGACGACCTGCGGCTGGGCAGCATCGAGCTGTTCTGCCTCACGGCCCAGCACCGGGGGTTCACGGCAGCGGCCCAGGCCGCGGGCCTCACCGCAGCCGCGGTGAGCCGTTCGGTGGCCCGCCTCGAAGCCCGCCTGGGCGTGCAGCTGCTGATGCGCACCACCCGACAGGTGCGCCTGACCGAGTCGGGCCAGCGCTACTTCGACCAGTGCCGCCAGGCCCTGGGGCAACTCGTGGAGGCCGAACGGGAGGTCACGGGCGACCAGCAGGCACCTTCTGGCCTGGTGCGCATCAGCCTGCCTACCTCGTACGGCCACTACCGCATCCTGCCGCTGCTGCCCGGCTTCACCCGGGCCTACCCGCAGATCGAGCTCGACCTGCAGCTCACCAACCGCAACGTCGATTTCACGGCCGAGGGCTTCGACCTGGCCGTGCGCGCCCGCACACCGCCTGACTCGGGCCTGGTGGCGCGCAAGCTCGAAGACGCCGCGCTCGTGATCGTGGCGGCGCCGGCCTACCTGCACCGCCGGCGCAGGCCGCGCAGCCTGGCCGACCTCTCGCAGCATGAGTGCATCCAGTTCATCCAGCCCAGCACCGGCCTGGCGGTGCCCTGGCTGCTGCAGCAGGGCGGCACGCTGACGGAGCACGCCGTCACCGGCCGCCTGCGTTGTTCGGACGACATCCTCGGGCCCGTCACGCTGGCCCGTGCGGGTGCCGGCATCGTGCAGACCTACCGCTTCCTCGTCGCCGACGACCTGCACGCCGGCCGACTGGTCGAGCTGCTGCCGGAATTCGCCGGCGCCTCCCGGCCGTTCTCGTTGATGTATCCGGCCCACCGCCACATGCCAAGGCGTGTGCGGGTGCTGATCGACCACCTTCTGGCGCACCTGGCCGACCCCGAGGAGGGAGCAGGCAAGGCTCGCAGGCGACGCGCAACGTGATGTAGGCGCGCCTGTCCACGGGCACGCCTTGCCAGACCGGTGCCATGCCGTGACCGCCGGCCTGCATGTTTCATCTGTAATGCGCTCGAGGCTCGCCGACATCGACACGACGTGCTGCCGGTGCACACTGCACACGTGATGTTGATGAGCCGCCACACCATGGCCACCCGTGCTGACGATCCGATCGCATCGAGCCACCCCCGCCCGGCGGTGACCCTGCCGCCATCTCCATGAGCTTCACCGACGCCCTCGACCCCGCCGGCACGCAACGGCCACAACGCGTGCTGGGCTGGCTGGGTGCCGTGTTCATCGCCGCCATGGCGGGCCACGCGGCGCATGACATCCATCGCCACCATGCCGACGTGGTCCGGGCCGTCGAGCGCGACGTCGAGACCCAGGCTCGTGCCATCGCGGAGCAGACGGCACGCAGCGTGCAGGCCATCGACCTGGTGCTGGGTCACCTGGCTCAGCGCCTTGCTGCGGGGCAGGCGCCGCAGGGCAGCCGCGACCAGTTGCATGAGCTGCTGAAGTCCCAGGCCGCCAGCCTCATCCAGGTCGAGGGCCTCGCCCTGTTCGACACCACGGGGGCGATCCATGCGGCGTCGAACATGCCGGTCGCCGAGCTGCCGGCGGTGAACTTCCAGTCAGCCCGGTTCTTCCTGACCGCACGCGACAACGGCGCCACCGGACTGATCATCGACAACGCGCAGCTCAGCCCGGGTGGCCCGCGCTGGATCTTCCCGATCGCGCGGCGGCTGCAGACGGCGGACGGCGCGTTTGCCGGCGTGATCGGCGCGGCCGGCCGCACCGACTACTTCCAGCAGTTCTACCGCGAGACCTTCCCCGAGGCGGGCACGCAGATTGCGCTGCTGCATCGCTCCGGCTGGCTGCTGGCACGCAACCCGGCTGCGGACTCCCAGCTGGGCAGGCCGGTCGATGCGTTCGCCCCCCTGCTGCCACCGCCAGGCGCACAACGCTCTGTCGTGGCCCGCACGAACCGCCCCGAGGACGGCAGCGATCAGTTCGTCGCGCTGCATGCCGTGCCGGGCTACCCGTTGGTGGTGGCGGTGTCCCGGGACGCGGGCGCGGCGCTGGCGTCATGGCGCAGCCAGTCCGTGGCTTCGGCCCTGCGCACGCTGGGCCTGTGCGCATTGGCCGGCACGCTGCTGTGGACCGCGCTGCACCTGCTCGGACGCGCCCAGGCCAGCCGCGCCGCGCGCGAAGCCTCGGAGGAGCGTTATGCACTGGCGATGACCGGCACGGGCGAAGGCCACTGGGTGTGGGACATCCCGGCCGGCCAGGTCCACCTGTCCGACAAGCTCGTCGAGCTTTTCGGGCTGCCCGGCGGTGCAGGTGTGATGCGCGACCAGGACTATTTCGACAGCCTGCCGCTGCACCCCGACGACCGCGAACGGGTCCATCACAACCGCAATGAACATCTGGCGGGCCATAGCGCGCGGCTGGACCATGAGTTCCGCATCATCCTGCCCGACAGCGGTGAGGTGCGCTGGATGCGCACCCGGGCGCAATGCTTCCGTGACAACCGCGGCCGGCCGCGCCGCATGGCCGGCTCGACCCTGGATGTGACCGAGCGCCGCCAGGCCGACGACGCGCTGCGCGAGAGCGAGGAGCGCTACATGCTGGCGATGGCCGGCTCGCGCGGCGGGCACTGGGTGTACGACGCGCGCAGCCGCCAGCTGTTCGTCTCGCCCATGCTGAACGAGATGTTCGGCTTGCCGCCCGACATGCCGGCGGCATCGCACGCCGAGTACCTCGCACGCATACCGTTCCATCCGGAAGACCGCCCGGTGCAGGCCGCGATCGCGCGGGAGCTGCTCAGCGGGCGTTGCGAACGCACCGAGTACGAATGCCGCATCGTGCTGGCCGACGAGACACGCTGGATGCTCACCCGTGCGCGAGGTTTTGCCACGGCGCAGGGGCAGGTCAGCCGCGTGGCTGGCGTGTGCATCGACATCACCGACCGCAAGCACGCCGAACTCGAACGTCAGCGCCTGGGCGACCAGTTGCGCCAGGCCCAGAAACTCGAAGCGATCGGCACGCTGGCCGGCGGCATCGCACACGATTTCAACAACGTGCTGTCGGCCATCCTCGGGTATGGCGAGCTGGCGCAACGCGCCGCCCCCGAAGGCAGTGCCCTGCGCCGCCACATCGACGCGTCGGTGGCCGCGGCGCAGCGTGCCCGCTCCCTGGTCGAGCGCATCCTGGCCTTCAGCCGCAGTGGCCTGGGCCAGCGGGTGGCGGTGCATGTGCCCTTGATCGTGGTCGAGGCCCTCGACGCACTGGCGGCATCGCTGCCGGCCGACGTCGAACTGGTGCGGTCGGTCAGCGGTGAGGACGTGGGTGTGATGGGTGACCCCACCCAGGTGCACCAGGTGGTGCTCAACCTGTGCACGAACGCCGTGCAGGCCATGCGCGGTGGCGGTCGACTGGTCGTGACGCTCGACACCCACCATCGGGTCGCCCCCCTGGGTGTGGCCACGACCGTGCTTGCGCCCGGTCGATACCTGCGCCTGACGGTCGAAGACACCGGCTCGGGCATGCCGCCCGAGGTGCTGCAGCGCATCTTCGACCCCTTCTTCTCGACCAAGGAGGTGGGCGTGGGCACGGGGCTCGGCCTGTCGATGGTGCACGGCATCGTGGCCGACCTCGGGGGCGGCATCGAGGTGGACAGCACGCCCGGGCAGGGCAGCCGCTTCACGGTCCATCTGCCGGCGATCGATGCCCCGGCACCGCAAGCGTCGGTCGCCCCGACACCGCATGTGGTCGGCCAGGGGCAGATCGTGCTGCTGGTCGACGACGAGGAGCCGCTGGTGCGGCTCGGCGAGGACCTGCTCGCCGAACTGGGATACGAGCCGGTCGGTTTCGTGCGGGCCGCCGATGCCCTGGAGGCCCTGGCGGCCGACCCGCATCGCTATGACCTGGTGCTGAGCGACGAGACCATGCCCGGCCTGTCCGGGACCCAGCTGTGCCAGCGCATCCGTGCGCTGCGGCCCGACATCCCGATCATCATGATGAGCGGTTTTGTCACGCCGGCGCTTCAAGAGGCCGCACACGGCTTCGGCGCCTGTGACGTGCTTGGCAAACCCTTGAGCTCGGCCGTGATCGCCCGCGCGCTGGCCAGGGCCTTGGGCACCTTGCCATCGCGTCAGCCTTGACCGATGCTTGTGCACCATGTCGACTGCACCCAACCCCTCACCGCACGTGGTCGTCGTCGATGACGACGCCGCGATCCGCGAGTTGCTGACCGAATACCTGCAGGACAACGAGATGCGCGTGCACGCCGTGGCCAACGGCGCGGCCCTGATGGACTGCCTCGAGCGGGACACGGTGGACCTGGTGGTGCTCGACGTGCGCCTGCCGGGCGAGGACGGCATGCAGATCGCCCGTCGGCTGCGCGAGCACCATCCCGCCCTGCCCATCGTCATGCTCACCGGCCGCACGGAAGAGGCCGACCGGGTCATGGGGCTGGAGCTGGGTGCCGACGACTACCTGACCAAACCCTTTTCCAGCCGAGAGCTGCTGGCACGCATCCGTGCGCTGCTGCGCCGCGCGCGGGCCCAGCAGGGTGTGGCCGATCAGGTGGCGAAAGCACGGGCCTATCGGTTCAACGGCTGGGAGCTGAGCATCGGCCTGCGTCGCCTGCGCGACCCGCAGGGCCGGTCGATCGAGCTGACCAACGGCGAGTTCAGCCTGCTCGTGGCCTTCCTGTGTGCGCCGCAGCGTGTGCTCTCGCGCGACCAGCTGCTCGAGCTGTCACGGCTGCACAACGCCGAGGTCTACGACCGCTCCATCGACGTGCAGATCCTGCGGCTGCGACGCAAGATCGAGCCCGACCCGTCGCGCCCCGCACTGATCGTCACGCACCGGGGCGCCGGCTACCTGTTCGATGCCGGCGTGGAGCTGGTCCGCTGAACCCGGCCCGCCGATGTCAGGCCCGCCGATGTCAGTCCTGCCGATGTCAGTCCTGCGGATGACCGTTGAAACCGAGGCGCTCCCGCACCGCAACCACACCGCAACAGGACATCGCTCCAATGGGTGAACACACCACGGTGCGGTGTGCGGAGCCTGCGATGCCCCCCTTGAACCACGACCCGACCCTCACCTTGCCCGACGGGCGCCGACTGGCCTACCGCATCTACGGCGCGAGCGCCGGCGAGCCGGTGTACTTCTTCCACGGGTTTCCCGGCAGCCGCCTGCAGGCCGCCCTGGTCCACGACCAGGCGCAGGCCTTGCGCATCGCCTTGGTGGCCTTCGATCGGCCGGGGTTCGGCCGATCCTCGCCGGCCCGTGCGGCCACGGTCGATGCGATTGCCCCGGACGTGCGCGCGCTGGCCGATGCCCTGGGTCATGAACGTCTTGCCGTGCTGGGCGTGTCGTGCGGCGGGCCACACGCGCTGGCGGTCGCGCGCCTGATGCCGCAGCGTGTGACCGGCGTGGGCCTGCTCGCCGGCATCGGTCCGATGGACCAGCCGGCGTTGCGGGCCGGTCAGCTGCCCTTGTTGCGCGCGATGTTCGGCCTGGCGCGGTGGCAACCCTGGCTGATCAGCCCACTGCTGGCCATGGACTGGCTGATGTTCCGGCACCAGCCTGAACGGGCCGTGCGTGCACTCGCGTCGATGCTCACCCTGCCCGACCGCCAGTGCCTGGCGCAGTCGGCGAGCCTGCGGGCCGCCTTTGCCGCCAGCCTGGCCGAGGCCTACCGCCAGGGTCTGGGCGGTGCCATGCGGGAGGCGCAGCGCATCGCCCGCTTCACCACCGCACAACTGGCCGGCCTGAGCATGCCCGTCCATGTCTTCCAGAGTGGCCACGACCGCAATGTGCCGCCCGCCATGGGTCGCTTCATGGCCGAAGCGATCGCCACCGCCACGCTCCACGACTGCCCGGATGACGGGCACCTGTCGATCGTGCTCACGCAGTTCGAGCGCTGCGTGCGGTGTCTGCAGGGCCGGTGAGATGTCACCCGGGCCGGCTCCGTCGCCGCAGCGCACTCGTGTGGCAGGCGGCGGTGCAGCCCGAAAGCTCAGTTGCCCTGAGCAGGCCCTTGCGCCTGCGCCGGCCGATAGTCGAGCCCCGACAGCCGCCAGGCGAGCTTGCGACGCACCGCAGGCAGCGTGGCCAGCGCTCGCAAGGCCAGATTGCGCGCCCCGCGCAGCCAGGGTGGCACCGTGGCCAGCCGGGTGAGCCGGTCTGCCAGGCTGACGACCTCATGGGCAATGGGCCGCCGGCCGGCCGCATAGGCGTCGAGCGCCGCCGGCGCCCCCCCCAGCGCGCGTTGCAGGGCATCGGCCAGGTGCACCGCATCCACGATGCCCAGGTTCATGCCCTGGCCCCCCGCGGGGCTGTGCACATGGGCCGCATCGCCGGCCAGCAGCACCCGGCCTGCCCGGTAGTGGTCGGCGATGCGGTGGTGCACCCTGAAGCGCGAACCCCAGATCGGCTCGCCGAGCACGCGCACCGCATTGCGCACCGGCCCACGCTCGTCGAGCAAGGCCTGGACAAAACGGGCGTCGGGATGTTCGGGCGCATCGTCCACCGGGGCCACGATGCGGTGCACACCATCGGGCAAGGGCGCGACCACCACCATCCCCTTGGGCGAGAAGTACAGGATGACCTCGTCGGTCGGCACGCCGCCGGACAGGTGCACGTCCGCCAGCAGGAAGGACTCGCCATAGCTGCCCCCTGAAAAGCCGATGCCCGCACCTTCGCGCACCGCACTGTGCATGCCGTCGCATCCCACCACGAACCGGGCGTGCAGCGTGCGGCCGTCGTCGAGCAGGGCTTCGACAAACGGCTCGTGCTGGCGCACGGCCACCAGCCGGTGAGGCCGCAGCACACGCCCGCCCAGCGCCGTGAGCCGCTGCAGCAGGACCTGCTCCGTCACGGCCTGCGACACCATCAGCGTGTAGGGGTAGCGTGTGGGCAGGTCGTCAAAGTCGATCGGCACCAGCACCCGGTCCCGGTCGCGGATCGTGAACCGGGTGGCCTGCACACCCAGGCGGACCAGCGTCTGCGCAACGCCCAGCGACTCCAGGGCTTCGAGGGTATGGGCGTGAATGACGGCAGCCCGTGAGGTGTTGGCGCCTGCGGCCTGTCGATCCACGATGACGGCCGTCACGCCGCGTGTTGCCAGCGCGCAGGCCAGCGTCAGTCCGGTGGGGCCGGCACCGACGATCAGCACGTCGGCGTCCAGGCGAGGGGTCGAATCGATGTTCATGGCCGAAGAGAAGATGAGGTTGAGGGAACCTCATTTCGCGATCTGCCCATTGCACGGCGATGTCGCGCGCCGCCGCGTGCATTGCCGATGCAATCCGCCACATGCCGTGTGCCGTGCACCCGGGCGTTGTCGCTCGGTTACGGACGACATCGTGAACCCGGGCGCTGCAACCGGCCTGCATTGCGCGCTGGGTCCAATGCAGGCAGCGGGTCCGCAGGCTGCGACCCGGCCCCGCCAACAACAAGGGAAGCCCCATGGACCAGTTGCGCGCCATCCGCACCTTTCTCGAGGTGGTCGATCAAGCCAGTTTTGCGGCGGCAGCGCGCACGCTCGACGTGGCGCCGGCCGTGGTCACGCGACTGGTGGCCCAGCTCGAGCGCCATCTCGGCACCCGGTTGCTGAACCGCACCACACGGCGGGTGCGGTTGACGCTGGCCGGTGCAAGCTACGTCGAACAGGTGCGCGGCCTGCTGGCCGCCCTGGCTGAAGCCGATGCCGTGGCGCGGGCTGCGTCCGGCACCACGGCTGGCCACGTCCGCGTCCAGGTGCCGCCATCCTTTGCGGTACATCAGCTGGCCAGGGTGCTGCCGACCTTCCATGCGCGCCACCCCCAGGTCTCGATCGAGCTGCAGGCCTCGGGGCCGGTGCAGAGCGTCGGTGAACACAGCGACATCGCGCTCATCGTGGCGCCGGGCCTGCAGATCGACGGTGACTTTGTCGCCAGGCCGCTGGCACGGTCCGAACTGCTGCTGTGCGCCTCACCGTCCTACCTGGACAGGCGCGGTCGCCCCGAACACCCCGACGATCTGGCGGCGCACGAGCTGCTGGTGCCCCCCCTGGCCAGCGTGCGCCGCGGGCTGGACTTTCATCGCGAACCATGCAGCGACGAGCCGGCCTCCATCGTCACGGTTCGACCACGACATCCGGTGGTGTCGAGCATGCAGCTCGACGCCATCCACGCCGCAGCGGCCGCCGGCATGGGCATCGTCGGCCTGCCCTCGTTCATGGCGGACGAGGCGCTGCGCACGGGGCGGCTGGAACGTGTGCTCCATCACTGGCGCGTTGCCACCTTGTCGATCCATGTCGGGCTGCCCTCACGACAGCATCTGCCGGCCAGCACGCGCGCCTTTCGCGACTTCCTCGTCGAGACCTTCGGCAGCACGCCCGACGCCGACCCCTGGCTCACCCCGACACGGCTGTCGAGGTTTCAGGCGTAACCCGCCCGCGACCTGCGGCAATGCCTGCGCAATGCGCCCGCGGCTCAATCAACCCATCGACACGCCACCCACGCTGCAGCCCGACAGGAGTCCCGATGTCCGCCGCCCCCCTTCCCCGACCCGCTGCGCCATGCGCGAGCGCCGCTGCGGTCGCCCCCGCCTTCTCGCGCCGTGCAGCACGCGGGTGCTGGCTCGTGCACATGATGCGACTCGTGCGGCAGATCGCCAGCATGTGTCGCCCGGCCGGCAACACCCACGTCCATGACCTGGACGATCGCACCCTGCACGACATCGGCCTGGGCGCACCTCGTGCGAGGCCAGGGTCCGACTCACACCTTTGAAAGCACACCATGCTGACCCACCGCGGCACGATCTACCCCTGGCACTGCGACCACATGGGCCACATGAACGTCATGTGGTACGTGAGCAGGTTCGACGAGGCGACCTGGCAGCTCTTCAGCACCCTCGGGCTGGGGCCGGCCGCGCTGCGTGCCGCCGGGCGCGGCATGGCGGCGGTCGACCAGCACATCGCCTACCGGCGCGAGCTGCATGCCGGTGCGGTCGTGTCCATCTCCACCGTCATTGACGAGATCCATGAACGCAAGCTGCGCTTCACCCACACGATGCACAACGACGAGTCCGGTGAACTCGCCGCCAGCACCACGATCATCGGTGTGCACCTGGACACCACGACCCGACGGGCCTGTGCATTCGATGCCAGGGTGGTCGAGGCTGCACGCGCCTGCATCGCGGCAGCCTCGCGGCAAGGTTGAACGCATCGATCGGCTGGTGCGCGCGGTGACCCGTGCAGCACATGACCTGCGGCCTGCGGTGTCGACCGCGTCGCGCCGTCGGGACGATCCTGCTGGCGAGCCGGCTCAGGCAGGCCCGTTCGCCCCGGCCAGCCGGGTGGCCGCTGCCGCAGCATCCACGGGCTCGAATCGCGCACCCAGCGCCCGCTGCAAGACAACGACCTGCTGGTGCTGCAGTGTCCACTGCGCGGCCAGGCTCATCTCAGCCTGCTGAGCGGTGCGCTGCGCGTCCAGCAGCTCCAGCAGATCCGACCCTCCCGCCGCAAAGCGCCTGTTCGCAAGGTCTTCAGCCTGCAGGGCTTGACGGCTTCGTTCCTGCAACCAGCCCAACCGGCGCTGGCCGTGGCGGACGCGGGCCAGTGCGCTTTCCACTTCCTGTGTGGCCAGCAAGACCTGGTGGTGGTAGGCCAGAAGCGCCTCGCGCTCGCTGGATCGGGCCGCCTGCAACCGGGCCTCGATCCGGCCGCGATCGAAAACCGGGATCGACATGCTGGGCGCCATGAACCAGGTGGCTGCGCCTGCCGAGGCCAGACCGGACAACGAGCCCGCGGCCACCCCCAGCGCACCTTCGATCGTGAGTCGTGGCAGGAACTCTGCACGCACTGCCTCGACGTCAAGTGCCAGCGCACGCAAGCGCGCCTCGGTGGCCTTCAGGTCCGGGCGCTGGGCAGCCCACTGGACGGGATCCGGCACACGCACGGCCACCGCTACGGCGGGTCGCTCCAGCAATGCCGGCGCTTCGAACGTGGAAGGCGACTCACCGAGCAGCACCGCCAGCCGGTGGCTGTTGACCGCCAGGGCCGCCTCCAGCGGCGAAAGCTCGGCATGGGCCGCTGCCAGTTCTGCGCGGGCGCGTGCTTCATCCAGCGGTGCAGCATGGCCCGCCCTCGAACGGCGCTGGACCAGCTCCAGCGTGGCCTGGCGGTTCTGCACGATGCGATGCGCCAGGCGCAGTTGATGACGCACACCGCTCAGCTCGAACCATGCCTGTGCGATCTCGGCACCGACGGCAAGACGCACCGCCTGGGCATCGGCCACGACGGCCTGGGCACGGGCGTCACTGGCGCGTGCGGCGTTGCGCAAGCGGCCGAACAGATCAAGCTCCCAGGACAGGTTTGCGCCTGCTGCCACACTGCCGGAGCGACGCTCGTCGCTGCTGGCGCCGGGAGCCTGCAGACGGCTGAGTTGTTCTTCCCGCACATGCAGGCCCAGGTCCGCACTCGGCCACCGTTGCGCATGTGCGCCGGCCGCCAGGGCGCGCGAGTGCACGATTCGCTCTGCAGCCCGGCGCAGGTCCGGATTGGCGTCGAGTCCGCGGTGCATCAGGTGATCGAGAGCGGGGTCCTCGAAGACCGTCCACCAGTCGGACCTGGCCACCTGGCCCGGCGCCAACCCCTCGGCCTGGGCAAAGCGGGGCGCCACCAAGGGTGTCGGTGCCGTGTACGGTGTCGACGTGCCACACGCGGCCAACAGGACGGCCATCACGGCTGCCAGCAAAGTTGTCTTGATCATCTTGCTCTCCTCATTGAACCGCTGTCTGTGGGACCACACGGCTGGCGCGGCGTCGCTGCAGCAGCACATGGAACATCGGAGTGAATGCGAGGCCGGCAACGGTGACCACCAGCATTCCGGCAAACACCGCCACGCCGACGGCCTGACGCATCTCCGCGCCCGCACCGCCTGCAAACACGAGCGGCAGCACACCCATGACGAAGGCCATCGAGGTCATGAGGATCGGCCGCAACCGCAGCTGCGCCGCCTCGACAACGGCATCGACCGCCGAGGCGCCCTGCTGCTGTCGCAGGCGCGCAAATTCCACGATCAGAATCGCGTTCTTGGTCGCCAGCCCGACCAGCACCACCAGACCGATCTGTGTGAACAGGTTGTTGTCACCGCCCGCCAGCCACACGCCACCGAGCGCTCCGAGGATCACCGTGGGGACGCTGGCGAGCACTGCCAGCGGCAGACTCCAGCTGCCATAGGCCGCGGCAAGGATCAGGAACGCCAGGCCGACGGCCAGCGGGAACACCCACAGGCCGCTGCTGCCTTCCTGAATCTGCTGGTAGGTCAGGTCGGTCCACTCGTGTCCGAAACCATCGGGCAGCGCCCGCGCAAGGATCTCTTCCATCGCGGCCACCGCATCACCCGAACTCACGCCCGGCGCCGGCATGCCGGACAGATCGGCCGATGCAAAACCGTTGTAGCGGCCCACCGGGTCCGGGCCGGTGGCCGGCTGACTCGTGACCAGCGCGGCCAGCGGCACCATCTGGCCCTGCCCATTGCGTGTCCACAGCTGATCCAGTGCCGTGGCATCGGCGCGGAAGGGCGCGTCGGCCTGCACGTTGACCTGCCAGGCCCGGCCAAGGAAGTTGAAGTCGTTGACATAGACGGACCCGAGATACACCTGCAGCGATTGGTGGATCGCCTCCAGCGGCACCCCCATGGCCAGCGCCTTGTCGCGGTCGATGTCCAGCGCGAGCTGTGGCACCCCGGTCTGGTAGCCGCTGAACAGGCCGACCAGCCGCGGGTCCTTCGCAGCTTCGGCCATCACGGCGCCGAGCGCGGCGTTCAGGGCCTCATGACCTTGCTGCCGACGGTCCTGAATCTGGACCTTGAACCCACCCGCCTGGCCCAGGCCGGGCACCGGGGGCGGCGGGAACATGGCGACGAATCCCTCGTCGATGGACTGGAACCGGGCATTCAGCGCGCCTGCGATCGCGCCGGCGGCCAGACTCGTCGCCTTGCGCTGCTCGAACGGGTCGAGCATCGTGAAGATGACCGCCGTGTTGGGGCTGTTGACGAAACCGTTGATGGAGATGCCTGGAAAGGCGACGACACTCTCGACGCCAGGCTGCGCAAGCGCCATCTGCGTCACCTGCTTCGTCACGGCCTCCGTGCGGTCAAGCGATGCACCTGGCGGCAATTGCACGATGCCGACCAGGTAGTACTTGTCCTGAGCCGGCACGAAGCCCGCGGGTACGTGCCGGAAGCTCCACACGGCGCCCGCCACCATGACGCCATAGATGACAAGCAGGCGAAGACTGCGCTTCACGCTGGCACGGGTGAACACGCCGTAGTGTGTCGAGGCCCGCTCGAAGCCACGATTGAAGCCCCCGAAGAATCGCTGCAACCTGCCGGTCCCGGCGTTCGTATGCGGCTTGAGCCACATCGCCGACAACGCGGGTGACAGCGTGAGCGAGTTCACCGCCGACAGCACGGTCGAGATGGCAATCGTCAGTGCGAACTGGCGATAGAACTGGCCCGACAGGCCGCCCATGAACGCGGTCGGAATGAAGACGGCCGCCAGTACCGCCGTGATGACAAGGATCGGACCGGTCACCTCCCGCATGGCTGCCAGGGCCGCCTCCCGTGGACTCAACCCGCGCGCGAGATGACGCTCGACGTTTTCGACCACCACGATGGCGTCGTCCACCACGATGCCGATGGACAGCACCAGTCCGAAGAGACTGAGCGTGTTGAGCGTGAAACCGGCCGCATGCATCACTGCCAGGGTGCCGATCAGCGACACCGGCACGGCAGCGATCGGGATCAGCGACGCCCGCCAGTTCTGGAGGAAGAGCAACACGACAAGCACGACCAGCACCATGGCCTCCGCCAGCGTCTGCACGACGTTGCGAATCGATGCCTTGACGAACAAGGTCGGGTCGTAGGCGATCCGGTGCTCGATGTCCGCCGGGAAGCCCTGCTGCAGCCGGGTCATCTCGGCGCGTACCGCCGCAGCCACCTCGACGGCACTGGCCGCAGGATCCTGCACGATCTGGATACCCACTGCAGGGCGCCCGTCGAGCAGGCTGCGCAGCGAGTAGGAACTCGCCCCGAGCTCGACACGAGCCACGTCCTTCAGACGCAACTGCTCCCCGGTCGGACCGCTGCGCAGCACGATCTCGCCAAAGGCTTCCGGCGACCCGAGCCGACCTGCGACCGTGAGCGGCAGCTGGTGCGCACTGCGTGCGTCCGGTTGCTGCCCGACGGATCCCGCAGCGACTTCCACGTTCTGCGCGCGGATCGCTTCCACCACATCGCCTGCAACCAGGCCACGCGCCATCATCCGTTCAGGATCGAGCCAGACACGAAGGCTGTAGTCGCCGGCGCCCCAGACGACCACCTTGCTGACGCCCGGCACCCGCAACAGCGCATCGCGGACCTGGAGCTGCGCAAAGTTGGACAGGTGCAGCAGGTCGTAGCGTCCCTGCGGCGACGTCAGGTGCACCACCATCAGCATGTCCGGCGCGACGCTTTCGCTGACCACACCAAGCTTCTGCACCGCGGCAGGGAGCCGCGGCAGCGCGCGAGCGACACGATTCTGGGTATCGGTCTCGGCCCGGGATGGATCCACGTTCGCTGAAAAGGTCAGCGTCAGCAGATAGCGCCCATCACCGCTGGCGTTCGAGCTCATGTACTGGAGTCCGGGCAGACCCGTCAGTTCGGTCTCGAGGGGGGTGGCCACAGTGTCGGCAATCACCTGCGGATGGGCTCCCGGATAGGTGGCGCGCACCTGCACCGTCACTGGCATCACGTTGGGGTACTCGGTCAACGGCAGTCTGCCCATCGACAGCAGTCCGGCGATCAGCAGCACGAGCGACAGCACGATCGCGGCAATCGGGCGGCCAACAAAAAAGGCGGCAAGGCGATTCATGGCGGAGTCTCCGTGCATGTCAGGAACGTTCGGCCGCGTGCGCCGTCTTGCCGGCGCTTGCTGCGGGCGCATCAACTGCCTGCGGGCGGACCGTCATCCCTGGGCGCACCCGCATCAGGCCGGAGGCGATGACCTGCTCGCCGGGCTGAAGGCCGTCGACGACGATCCGGTCGGTCCCGACGGCCGCGCCTGTGACAACCGGCCGGTATTCGACCGCGCCGGACTCGGTGACGACCAGGACGAAACGGCGACCTTGGTCGGTGCCGAGCGCCTGATCAGGAACCAGAATGCTCTGCCGCTTCTCGCCCGTGGCAAGCCGCACTCGAACATACTGTCCGGGCATGAGATGGGGCGGCGGTGTGTCCACGCGCGCACGCAGGCGGACGGTCCCCGTGGCCGCATCGATCGAGTGATTCGCGAAATCGATGGGCGCGCTCACCAGCTCACGCTCGCCCTGCGCGTCAAAGATGCGGGCCTTCCAGCCCTTGACGCTGCGGTCCGCCCCGAGTTGCTGCAGCAGGTCCCTGTCTGCCACGTCGATGTGCACATGCAGCGGGTCCACGCCGACGATCGTCGCGAGTGCGGTGGCATGGTTGCCCGCCGAGATGAAATGCCCCGGTGTGACCAGCGCACGACCGATGCGCCCGGTGATGGGCGAACGAACAAGTGTGAAGTCACGCTCGAGTTGGGCTGTCTGCAGCGCCGCTTCAGCGGCAGCGCGTCGCGCCTGGGCCTCGGCGTGCGCGGCAAGGCGACGCTCCAGTTCCTCGGCCGCCATGGCCTGCTCGGCATGCAACTCGCGGGCACGATCGGCCTCGGTGGTCGTCACCGCTTCGCGTGCCCTGGCAAGCTGCAACTCGGCTCGGGCACGCGCCAGCGCTGCGTCGAACGTCCTGGGGTCGATCTGGAACAAGGGCTGCCCGGCCCGCACAAGCTGCCCCTCCGTGAAGAGGACTGCCTCGACAGGGCCGGAGACGCGCGACTGAAGATCCACCTGCTGTGCCGCCAGCACGCGCGCCACCTGCATCGGGCCGCCGTCCACCGCGACGGCGCGTGCCCGCGCGACGGCAACGGAGGGCAATGGAGGTGGCTCCGCCGCGCCGGGTTCGGCATCCGCCCTGGTGGGCTGGCAGGCCGAGAGCACGGCGGCGGCTGCGATGGCCATGGCCCCGGTGGCCATCGTGCCGACAAGGCCCTGGCGGCGCGACTTCGGAGTGGGTTGAGCGGTTGTCATGTTCGGCTCCTGATGAAGGGATGCCGGGATGCTGCGCATTGACGCAATGGCAAGGTCAAGTCATTGCACGCCACCGCCGCCCATCGATGGAGGCAGACCTTCCGGGCACTTGACCTTGACACTGCGGGAACGGGAAGACTCCACCGCACACTTCATCAACCGGAGCAAGAACATGCTCAAGACGAACGTTTCACCGCCCTGCGCTTTCGGCATCGGCATGCGCACCGAGATCCGCCTGGTCGGGCACCACCTCGTGACTGTCCGGCTGCGCGCAGGCGACATGCTGCGCAGTGATGGCGGACTGGTGTGGGCCACGGTCGACGGCGAGCCGACGGATGTCTTCATCGAACACGGCGCGGCGCATGTCGTCGACAGAGACTGCACGATGCGGCTGTCTGCCTTCGGTCGTGCACGCCTGGCCATTCACAGTCGCGCGGCCGTCCGGCAGACCCTTGCCGAGCGCTTCACGATGCGCACCGCCGCCAGCGCGTGGCAGTCAGTGTGGACACGGGTCGGCAAGGCGACGATGTCCATGAGGCCGACCGTCGATCCGGCGTGACGCGGTGCGCGGCGCCGGCGCCCGTGCCGGCGCGCGCCGGTGCCACTGCGCGCCACCGCTCAGGCATGGCCACGCAGGCGCAGGGCATTGGCGATGACCGACGCTGAACTCAGGCTCATGGCCAGCGCTGCGATCATCGGCGAGAGCAGCCACCCCGTGAAGGGGAACAGCAGGCCAGCCGCCAGCGGTACGCCAAGCGCGTTGTAGACGAAGGCGAAGCCGAGGTTCTGCTTCATGTTGGCGATGGTCGCCTGCGACAGCAGACGTGCCTGCGCAATGCCGCGCAGGTCACCCCTGACCAGCGTCACCGCAGCGCTGTTCATCGCCACATCGGTCCCCGTACCCATCGCCACACCCACGTCGGCTTGCGCCAGCGCCGGCGCGTCGTTGATGCCATCCCCGGCCATCGCCACGACCCGCCCCTGTCGCTGGAGCGACTCCACAAGCGCCAGCTTGTCGGCCGGTTTCACTTCGCCGTGCACCTCGTCGATGCCGAGCCGGCGTGCAACCGCCCGCGCGGTGGTCAGGCCGTCTCCGGTGGCCATCACCACACGCAAGCCGGCGGCGCGCAGTGCCGCCAATGCCTCGGGCGTGCTGGCCTTCACGGGGTCGGACACTGCAAGCAGCCCGGCCAGCTCCCCGTCCACCGCCAGGTACATCACGCTCGCGCCCTCGACGCGCAAGGCCTCCGCCTGTGCCAGGAGTGGCTCGACCGCCACGCCTTCGCGCTGCATCAGCGCGGTGTTGCCCAGCGCCGTGCGGCGCCCTTCGACGCGGCCTCGCACGCCGATGCCGGAACTCGACTCGAACGCCTCGGCCTTGACCAGGGGCAGCCCCCGGGTGCGGGCCGCCTGCACGATGGCATCGGCCAAAGGGTGCTCGCTGCCCTGATCCAGGCTGGCAGCGATGCGCAGGACCGCATCGGCCGTGAAGCGGCCGGCCGGCACCACGTGATCGAACGCCGGCTTGCCTTCCGTCAGCGTGCCGGTCTTGTCGACGATCAGCGTGTCGACCTTGCGCAGGTGCTCGATCGCCGCCGCGTCGCGGAACAGGATGCCGCGCGTGGCAGCGCGACCAGTGGCGACCATGATCGACATCGGGGTGGCCAGCCCCAACGCACAGGGACAGGCAATGATCAGCACAGCCACCGCATTGATCAGGCCGTAGACCCAGCTCGGCTCGGGGCCGAACCAGCCCCAGGCGAAAAACGTTGCAGCAGCGATGGCCACGACTGCCACCACGAACCCGCCGGCAACCTGGTCGGCCATTCGCTGCATGGGCGCCTTCGAACGCTGTGCCTGGGCCACCATCTGCACGATCTGGGACAGCATGGTCTGCGCACCGACGCGCTCTGAGCGCATGACAAGCGCCCCGCTGGTATTCAGCGTGGCACCGATCAGTCTGTCGCCTGGGTTCTTGCTCACAGGCACAGGCTCCCCGGTCAGCATCGATTCGTCGACCGCGCTCGATCCTTCGGTGACCACGCCGTCCACCGGCACCTTCTCGCCGGGACGCACACGCAGCAGGTCGCCGACATGCACGTGGTTCAGCGGCACGTCCTCCTCGCCACCATCGGCGCGGATGCGGCGCGCCGTCTTCGGCGCCAGGCCAAGCAGCGACTTGATCGCAGCCGAGGTCTGCGAACGGGCGTTCAGCTCGAGGATCTGGCCCAGCAGCGTCAGCGAAATGATCACGGCGGCGGCCTCGAAGTACACCGCCACACGGCCCATGGCCTGGAAGGACGCAGGGAACACCCCGGGCGCAACGGTGGCCGCCACACTGTAGAGGAAGGCCGCCCCCGTGCCCAGGCCGATGAGCGTCCACATGTTCGGGCTGCGCTGGCGCACCGACTGGACACCCCGCACGAAAAACGGCCAACCAGCCCACAGCACGATGGGCACCGACAGCACCAGTTCGATCCAGCTCTGGGTGGCCATCTCGAACCACGACAGCCGGTGACCGACCATCGCCAGCAGCGTCACGACCGCCGTCAATGGCAAGGTCCACCAGAAGCGCCGGCGGAAGTCGGCCAGTTCGGCAGGCTCGTCGTCCTCCGGCACCGGCAGGACCGGCTCCAGCGTCATCCCGCATTTGGGGCAGTTGCCAGGATGGTCCTGCCTCACCTCGGGATGCATGGGGCAGGTGTACTCCGTGCCGGCAGGCGCCACCGCGACCGGTGGCGCGGGCTGGAGCGCTGCGGAATGCGCAGCGCCATGCTCATGGGTGTGGCCGCGATGAGGGTCGTGCGCGTGGACGTGGTCGTTCCCGTGCACGGGGGGGTCGCTGCGGCGCGGGTGTGCATTCATGTCCATCGCATCAGCCCCCGTGCGGGCCGGGATCGTCCCGTTTCCCGCCCTTTGCATGGTGGCGCGCGTGGCCATGGAAGAGGTGCATCACCGGGCACGCGAGCAAGAGCAGGTAGGGCCACAGGCCAACGGCATGGTCCCAGTGTTCCCGCAGCAGATAGAACCCACCGATCAGCCCGACCATCACCAGCGCGACGGTGAAGGACGTGCGACCCGACACGGCACCATGTGCCCGCGATGCATTGCCAAGGTGTTTCATGGAACGGCTCCTCATGGCGCCCTGAAGCTCACGCCGTTCGGCCCGGCACCCACGCGGTGGGTCGCCACAACCCGGCGGGCGATGGTGTCGATCACCGACACCGTCGCGTCCTCGATATTGGTGACGAAAACATAGGCACCATCACCACTCATCGCCACGCCGTGTGCACCCTTGCCCGCAGTGATCGTCGAAAGCACCTTGCGCGTCGCGGGATCGATCACCGTCACGCGATCGTCAGGCGCGGCGGCGCTGCCCTGGTTCGCAACGTAGACCTGCCGGCCGTCGGGCGTGGCGAACATCTGGATGGGCACGCGCGCCACCGGCACCTTGCCGATCAGCGCGTGCCTGGAGGTATCGATCAGGCCGAGCCGGTTCTCGCCGCTGAGCGAGACGAAGGCCAGCTTGCCGTCCGCGGCGACGCCGACCTGCACCGGCGCCTTGCCGACCTTGATGCGCGCCGTTTCCTTCAGACTGGCGACGTCGACGACGGACACGGCGTCGGACTTCATCGTCGCCACGTACAGCGTGGTGCCATCCGGGCTCAGGCGCAGTCCGTGCGGATAGCGTCCCGTGGCGATCCGACCCACCTCCTGGCCCGATTGGAGATCGAACACCCGTACTGCGCCGGCGCCTGAATCGGTCACGAAGGCCCGCTTGCCCTCCAGGTCCGTCACGACGTGGGCCGGGTGGTCGCCGGCAGGAAGGGTTTGCACCGGCTGATCGAGATCGTCGATGCGAAACACCAGCAGCAGGCCGCTCATCGCGCCCATGGCGTGCGACTTGTGGTCGGCGCTGCGCGGCATGCCGGTGGCGAGCAGCCAGCGGCCGTCGGGCGACACCTGCACGTTGTGCGGCGCGATGTCGATCCTGCTCGTGCTGACCGTGCCGGAAGCGAGATCGATCCGACTGATCGAGCCCTCCCGCTCATTGGCGGTGAAGACCGTCCCGGTGGGTGCGGCCAGGGCATGGGCCGCACCGAGCGCAAGCGCCATGCGCAACAACAATCTGACCAGAAACATGTGAGTTCTCCTTGACGAGGTCAACGCCCCGTCGAACGATTGATTTCATCGTGGCGCGCACGGATGTCCGCCGGCCACTGGGACTTGATCCACGAAAGCGCGGCGACGATCTCGGCATCGCTGAGCACACCCTCGTAGGCGGGCATGTCCGACACGTAGTCCTTCAGGTTCGCGGCCCGGGCCACACCTTGTCTGGTGATGCGCAGCAAGACCTCATCCGGGTGGTGCCAGGTGTGCCCGCTTGCGTCGTGCGGCGGCGCCGGCAGTCGGCCATCCGGGCGGCGCTCTCGCCAGTTCGGCTGGCCCTCCAGCCGCGCGCCGTGACAGGCAGCACACTGCGCCGCGTAGACCTTCCGCCCAAGCGCCGTGACGGCTGCATCGTCCGGCCGCAGGCGGACCGATCGATCGACACCGCGCTCCGTGTTCCAGAACATCGACGCGCCGACCGCCGCCGCGGCAAGGACACCCGTCGCCAGCGCCACCGCCGGCCAGGACTTCCTGGTGCGCACCATGGCTCAGCGACCCGGCGCCGGCGGACCCATTCGGTCCATCATCATCTGCATCATGGACTGCATCATGTCCATGCGCTTTTCCATCATCTGCTGGCATGCCGCCATGCCCATCGGCCCGCTGGCAGCACCGCCCGGGCCGGTGGCACACATGCCCATCCCGGTGCCGCCTCGGCCCATGCCTCCCATCATGGCCATGCCGTCGTGCATCAGCTTCATGTGTTCTGCCATCAGCGCCTGGCGCTCCTGCGGTGTGGTCGCGCGCACCATCTTTTCATGCATGTCGCGCATCCTGGCCATGTGCGCATCCATCATCGCCATGCGGTCGGCAGGTGCCGTTGCGGGCGCCGGTGCGCCCGCCGGGTGATGGGCAGCATGCTCAGGGCCCACAGGGCCGGTCGGATTCTGGGCGCAGGCGGTGAGCGTGACGGCCAGCAAGGTGGCCAGCGACAGCGAACGGAGGGTGGTCATGATCAGACTCCTGTTGGAACGGGATCGAGGGCCGTCTGACGACGGCGGATGAGCCGCTCCCGGGGTGTCATCGGGAACGGCAGGGGCGTGTGACGACGTGCAGGCGGGCTTGCCGCGCAGACGTGTCACCGCGGAACAGGAGCTACAGCGTCAATCGCAGGAACACGATGGCCGCACACGGGCCTGGTGGGAGGGGCGCCGCCAGAGGGCGCCATGGCAGCTCGAGCGGGGTCGGCGCGAAAGCCGGCCAGGCCAGAAGTGCCGTCGGGGGATGCAACGGGGCGTCCACCGCGCCATCACCCTTGGTGGGCTGTGGCTTCGCGACCAGCTGCTGCCCGGCGCCGCAGAACTCGGCACAGAGCGTCTGCGCCGGATCGGGTTCGTGCGCTGCACCACCACTGGCCGATCGTTGCGCATCGGCAGCGGTCGCCCCCGCGGACACCCACCCGTGATGTCCGTGTGCGCTCGCGGGATCGATCACCGGCTGAACGAGGCACGCATTGGCCCAGCTCGCGGCCACCGAGAATAGCCACACGAACAACAACACAGCCGCAATGCGGCGGGGTCGTTGGAAGTTCATCAGTGGTGGCATGGGACGTGCTCGGCCGACGCGACAGCGCCGGATGAGTCAATCCTATGCGGACGTCTCGACGAGCCGTTGACGCACGTCAAGGCCTGGCGCACGAGGCGTGATGAAGCGCCACCGGGGGCTTGCCCGCCCGGTGGCGTGCCCGCCGGCGCGCGAAGCATCACGCCCGACGATCACTTCGCAGGCTCGATGACGGTCACGACATAGGCGCTACCGGCCTTTTCAGCGCGGAACCTCACCTTGTCGCCCACCTTCACGTTGTCCAGCAGCGCAGCCTCCTTCACCTGGAAGACCATGGTCATGCCGGGCATGTCGAGGTTCCTGAGCTCGCCGTGTTTCAAGGTCAGCTTGCCGGCCTCCTTGTCGATCTTGCGGACCTCACCATCGGCGAGGTCCGCAGCGCCGGCGGCAGCCGGGCTGGCGGTGTGGTGTGCGGCGTGATCGTCAGGCTTCTGCTGCGCCAGGGCGGGGCCGCCCAGCAGGGCGAAGGCAGAAAGCGCACAGGCAAGGATCTTCATGGGGACTCCTGGGTCGTTGGGGTGGTCGCACGGTGGCCGGCAAACGAGATTCAGCTGCCGTGCCGGGCTCAGGCCGACACGGTGATCGTGCCGACCATGCCCGCCTGATAGTGACCTGCAATCAGGCAGGCGAACTCGAAGGTGCCGGCGCGGTTGAAGGTCCAGACGATCTCGCCGGTCTTGCCCGGGGCGACGTGCGCCATGTAGGGCTCGTCGTGCTCCATGTCGGGGAACTTCACCATCAGTTCGGCATGCTTCGCGTTCTCGGCTGGCGTGCCGATGACGAATTCGTGCATGACCTTGCCGGCGTTTCGGTGGATGAAGCGCACCGTCTCGCCAAGGCGCACAGTGATCCGGTCCGGCTCGAAGCGCATCGTGTCAAGCATGCGCACCTCGATGGTCCGCTTTGCCGCCTTGGCATCACCGGCGATGCCCCAGTCCTTTTGTTCCTTGCGGACGGGAGCTGCCTTTTTCGCATGTCCTGCGTCGCCGTGAGCATGTGCGCCCCCGGTGACGAGCCAGGCCGCTGCCGCGGCAAGGATCTCGCGCTTGTTCATTCGCATGGGTCTTTCCTTTCGAGGAGGTTGGTTGCTGCCGGCAGGCGTTCCGGCAGGGTCTCAATGGCGTCCGTGGCCACCGGACGGCTTGCGCACCCGGACTTCGACGTCCTGCGCCGGCCGCGCGACCGCCGGCATGACACCCGCGCTCTCGGCCTTGAATCGGGCCGGGTCGGGCAGGCTGCCGGTGAACTCGTAGGCCACCGTGCCGGGCGGGTGCTGATACCAGCCGGGATCGCTGTAGTCACCGCGCTTCTGGTCCCGACGGACCTTCACCACGCTGAACATGCCGCCCATGCCGACGGCGCCGAACGGGCCTTCGCCGGCCATCATCGGCGCCGTGTTGTCGGGCAGCGGCATCTCCATCTCGGTCATGTCCTTCATGCCACGCTCGCCCATGACCATGTAGTCAGGCACGAGGCGGGTGATCTGCCGCGCGACCTGGCTGTGGTCGACACCGATCATGGTCGGCACGTCATGGCCCATTGCGTTCATCGTGTGGTGGCTCTTGTGGCAGTGGAAGGCCCAGTCGCCCTCTTCGTCGGCCAGGAAGTCGATCTGCCGCATCTGGCCCACGGCGATGTCGGTCGTCACCTCGTACTGGCGCGTGCTCTTCGGCGTGGGGCCGCCGTCGGTGCCGGTGATCAGGAACTCATGGCCGTGCAGGTGGATCGGGTGGTTGGTCATCGTCAGGTTGCCCACCCGGATGCGCACCTTGTCCATGTGGCGCACGACCAGCGGGTCGATGCCGGGGAAGATGCGGCTGTTCCAGCTCCACAGGTTGAAGTCCAGCATCGTCATGATCTTCGGCGTGGCACTGCCCGGGTCGATGTCATAGGCGTTGAGCAGGAAGCAGAAGTCACGGTCGACCTCGTCGATCAGCGGGTGCCTGCCCTTGGGGTGCGTGACCCAGAAGCCCATCATGCCCATGGCCATCTGCACCATCTCGTCGGCATGGGGGTGGTACATGAAGGTGCCGGGTCGGCGTGCCACGAACTCGTAGACATAGGTCTTGCCGGGCGGGATGCCGGGCTGGTTCAGCCCCGTCACGCCGTCCATGCCGTTGGGCAGTCGCTGGCCATGCCAGTGGATGCTGGTGAGCTCGCCCAGCTTGTTGGTCACGAACAGGCGCACGCGGTCGCCCTCCACGACCTCGATGGTCGGCCCGGGACTCTGTCCGTTGTAGCCCCACAGGTGGGCCTTGAAGCCGGGAGCCATCTCGCGCACCACGGGTTCGGCCACCAGATGGAACTCCTTGACGCCATTGTTCATGCGCCAGGGCAAGGTCCAGCCATTGAGCGTGACCACCGGGTTGTAGGGTCGGCCGGAGTTGGGCACCAGCGGTGGCATGGTGTCAGGCCGGGTCTGGATCACCGGCTCGGGCAGGGCGGCCATCGCCACCTTGCTGACGGTGCTGGCCGTGACGGCGGCTGCGGCCAGGCCGGCGCCGCCCAGGAAGTTTCTTCTGGAGAACATGGGGATTCCTCTTTGCAGTTCCAGGCTCAGAAGGTGTGAATGAATCCGGCGTGGCCGAGCAGGCCACCCGGGCGTGCCGGGTCAAGGCGCAAAGCACAGCCGTAGCTCGGGCTACGGCGCGCATTTGCAACGCCGAGCCGGTGCGTTCGGGGGGATTGAGCGGGCATGGCGGGTTCCTTCACACCTTCTCAGTGCCCCGCGTCGCCCGACGCGGCGCTCGCTGTGACCGGTCGGACCGAAGTACTCAGACTGGGTTTGCCCACCAGGGCCATGTCGAGGTCGGCCTGGGCGATCCAGAAGTCGCGCAGCGCGTCGATCGCGCCGTTGACGCTGGCAATCTGGGAGCGAGCATCCGCCAGCAGTTCGAACACGCCGATGAGCATGCCGTTGTAGCGCAGCAGGTTCTCCTCGGCGATGCGCGCCTTCAGCGGCACGATCTCGTCGCGCTGGTGCTTCGCGATGTCCCAGGCCGAGCGATAGGCGCCATAGGCCTCGCGCACCTCGGAGCGGGCATTGATGGCCGTTTCGGCCGCGCGGTGCAGGGCCTGCATGTACACGGCTTCAGCCCGCGCCACACGGGCGCCGCCCCAGTCGAACAGCGGCAGCTCCAGGCTGATCTCCCAGCCTTTTTGCGTCGGAGCCTCATTGGAACTGTTGCGCACCAGGCCCAGCTCGAGCACGTTGACGAAACGCGTGGTGCGCGTCAGGCCGAGGTTGCGCGCCGTGGCCTCGGCACCCAGGCGTGCCGCCGCGACGTCGAGCCGCTGCGCCAGCGCTGTGCGTTCGATGTCCGGCAGTTCGCGCGGCTGGCTCGGCAGGTCAGGCAGGCGCTCGGGCAGCCTGAAGCCCGTCTGCTCGCCCCACAGGCCCATCAGGCGTGTCAGGCGTTCGCGGGTGCTGCGCTGGTGCTGCTCGGCACGCGCGAGGTTCAGCGCCGCATCGGCATAGAAGCCCTGCTCACGCGCCTGCTGCAGCTTGTTGAAGTTGCCCACCTGGGCCATGCGGCGGGCCAGTTCGGCACCGGCCTCGGCCGCCTGCATCACCTGCTGGCTGTAGCGCACCGATTCCTCGGCCGCCACGGCCTGCACCCAGGCCTTGCGCGTGTCGGCTGCGAGCGAGAGCACCTGCATCGCAACAGCGGTGCGCACCTGCTCGAGCCGGCGCGCCTCGACGCGCTGCACCAGCGGCATCGCCACCAGCCGGGCCAGATTGACGTGAAGGCCGCGCTCCAGCTCGATCTCGTCACCCTGGGTCATGCGTCCGAAGCTGAACCCCGGGTTGGGCAGGCGTGCGGCCTGCACGACCTCGGCCTCGGTGATGCCCAGTTCGGCATAGGCCGCCTGCAGACCCCGGTTGTTCAGCAGGGCCACCTGGACCGCCGCATCCATGCCCAGCGGGCCGGACAGCAGTTCGGCCACACGTTGCGCGATGCGGTCCAGGTCCTCGGGCTGGCGTGCCCAGGCCAGTTGCACCGGCGTGCCCAGGCGTGCCTCGGTGGCCTGCTGCACAACGCCCAGGCCTGCGTCCGGGGTGAACGATGCGCATCCGGTGAGCGCCAGCGCCAGCGCCAGCGCAGACAGGCTGGCCAGACGCACGGGCAGCGCTCGGGGCCGAAGGCCGGTCCACGGTAGAAGTCGAATCATCGTGGTCTCCTCAGTGCATCCGGTGGCCACCGTGGGCCGGTGCGGGTGCGGGTGCGGGTGCAGGTGCAGGTGCGGGCGCACGTGGCGGTACACCGGCCGAGGCGGGCGGGGACACGGCCGGCTCGGGCTGCTGCGCCTCACGGGCGTAGGCGCGCCAGCCGCCGATGCGGGTCACCTGGTCATTGGCGGCTTTCCAGTCGAGGCGGGTGTCCTCGCCGAGCCGGCGATAGCCCTGCAGCGGCGACTGGTAGACCACCGTCGGCACGCGCGCCTGGGCGTCGAGCGGGTCGGCGCGCCGGGCGGGGTCGGGCAGGCCCTGGGCCTGAGCCTGGGCGATGGATGCCGATGCCACGAGCATCAGCGCAGGAAGGCCTCGGTACCCTCCGAGGCGAAGTGAAATGAAGACCATGTGGACCTCGCAAGAACTCGACGAAACGCCTGCGGCCACAGCACGCAGGGAAGGTGTCGGCGCGATGGGCGCGTGAGGTTGGCCCGGTCAGGGCGCCGGGGGCAGTGCGCCCTCGGCAGACCAGCAGCGGACGCTTGCTGGCGACCGCATCACCCCACGGCAGCACGCCGCATCAGGCGTGGCGGGCTCGGGGGGGGCGGTCCAGGGGATCGGACGAGTGGGAGGGGGTGGGGGCGGACGCGGTGGTCTGCACCCGGTTCACCGGCCCGGGGTCCGGCGGGAGGGAAAAGCTGGCGGGAGGCGCCAGCATGATGCAGCAGGCCGCACAGGCGCTGCAGCTGAACTTGCCGTGGTGCACAGCCGGGGCCTCGGCCCCGTTGGCATCTGCCCCCGCTGTCGCCCCGGGATTCGGTTCGTCATGCGCATGGACAGGGCTGCCGGCCCCGTGGTCATCATGTGAGTGTTCACCGGCATGGTCATGCCCTGCGGCCACCACGACATGGCTGACGCCCTGCACCATCCGCTCATGGGCCGGCCCGCAGGCCAGCATCATCGACGCGGCGATGCCCTGCACCGGCATGGCGATTGCCATGAGCCAGACCAGCAGACTGTGCAGGACGCGATTCATGCCGGCAGTGTAGCGCGCTGGTCTTGACCCCGGTCACGGCCCGGCGACTCGACGCCGGCTCCGCGCCAGCGACGCAGCGTCAAGGCGTTCACGACCACGCTCACGCTGCTGAACGCCATCGCCGCACCCGCGATGACCGGGTTGAGCAGGCCGAATGCCGCCAGCGGAATGCCGAGCACGTTGTAGGCAAAGGCCCAGAACAGACCCTGCTTGATCTTGGTGTAGGTGCGGCGAGACACGTCGAACGAGTCGGCCACCAGGCGCGGGTCCCCGCGCATGAGCGTGATGCCGGCCGCTTCCATCGCCACATCGGTCCCGGTGGACATCGACAGGCCGACATCGGCCGCCACCAGCGACGGCGCATCGTTCAGTCCGTCGCCCACCATCGCCACCACCTGCCCCTGCGCGCGCATCTGCTGGACGATACCGGCCTTGTCGCCGGGCAACAGCTCGGCGTGGACTTCGTCGATGCCCAGCTCGCGCGCAACGGCGCGTGCACTGCCCTGGTTGTCGCCGGTGAGCATGACGGTACGGATGCCCAGCTGATGCAGGCGCTCGATGGCTGCACGGGACGCCGGCTTGAGGGTGTCCCCGAATGCCAGCAGTCCCAGCACGCGGGTCCCGCCTGCATCACGCTCCAGCAGCCACGAGATGCTGCGGCCGTCGGCCTCGAGGCGTTCGGCCCGGGCCCGCAGCGACCCGGCCCGGGCGCCGGACTCGTTCATCAGGCGGGTGCTGCCCAGCAGCAGATGCCGCCCCCGCACGACGGCCTCGACGCCACGCCCCGGCAACGCCCGGGCCTCATGCGCCTGGGGCACCGTCACTGCACGCGAGCGGGCCAGCGCCATCACCGCATGCGCCAGCGGATGATCGCTCGTCTTCTGCAACGCGGCGGCCAGCTGCAGCACGGCTGCCTCGTCCAGCCCCTCGGCGGCCTCCAGCGCGACAAGCGACGGCTTGCCTTCGGTCAGCGTGCCGGTCTTGTCAAAGGCCACGGCGGTGACCGAGTGCGCCAGTTCCAGCGCCTGCGCGTCCTTGATCAGGATGCCGCGACGCGCAGCCACGCCAGTACCGGCCATGATGGCGGTCGGTGTGGCCAGCCCCAGCGCACACGGACAGGCGATGACCAGCACTGCCACCGCATTGATCAGGGCCTGTTCCCAGTCGCCGCTGTAAGCGAACCAGCCGACGAAGGTCAGCACGGCAATGCCGAGCACGACCGGCACGAACACCGCGCTGACGCGGTCGACGATGCGCTGGATCGGCGCCTTGGCCGACTGCGCCGACTCCACCATGCGAATGATGCGCGCCAGCGTGGTCTCGGCTCCGACCGCAGCGGTACGCACCTGCAGCACCCCCTCCTCGTTGATCGATCCGCCGGTGACGGTGTCTCCGACCGCCTTGGCCACCGGCAGGCTTTCGCCGGTGATCAGCGACTCGTTGACGTGGCTGCGGCCGTCGACCACCTCGCCGTCGACCGGCACGCGCTCACCCGGGCGAACGATCACCCGGTCACCCACGGCCACCTGCTCGATCGGCGTGGCCACTTCGGTGCCGTCCACCAGCACGCGGGCGATGGTCGGACGCAGCGCATTGAGCGCCCGGATCGCATCGGCCGTCTGGCGCTTGGCGCGCAGTTCGAGCCACTTGCCCAGCAGCACCAGCGTGATCACGGCCGAGGAGGCCTCGAAATACAGATGGGGCATGCCGTGATCGGCGTGTTTCCAGAGCAGGTAGACGGACAGGCCGTAGGCCGCGCTGGTGCCCAGAGCGACCAGCAGGTCCATGTTGCCGGCACCTGCGCGCACGGCCTTCCAGCCGGCGCGGTAGAAGCGCGCGCCCAGCCAGAACTGCACCGGTGTGGCCAGCGCCAGCTGGACCCATCCGTCGGGCATCCATTCGATGCCGATCAGCTGCAGCAGCATCGGCAGCACCAGCGGCAGGGTCAGGACGGACGCCACCAGCACGGGCCACCAGCTCGGCAGCCCTCGGGCGGGCGCCTGGGTCGATGCAGCCTCAACCGGCCGGGCAGCGTAGCCGGCCTTGTCGATCGCCGCCGCCAGCGTGGCAAACGACACCTGGCCCAGCACGTCGACAGCCGCCTGCTCGGTGGCCAGGTTCACCGACGCGCTCGACACGCCGGGCACCTTGAGCAAGGCCTTCTCGACCCGCGCCACGCAGGAGGCACAGGTCATGCCCTCCACATGCAGGACGAGGCGACGTGTCGGCACCTCATAGCCGGCCTGGCGCACTGCCTCGGCCAGGGTCGTCGCATCCACCCCGGTGGCAATGCGCACCGTGGCCTCTTCGGTGGCAAGGTTGACCGCCGCACTCTGCACTCCGGGCAGCGCCTTCAGCGCCTTCTCGACGCGCAGGACGCATGAAGCGCAGGTCATGCCTTCGATCGGCAGTCTGAAATCGGTCGGCAGGCTCATTTCGGCCAAGGTACTCATGATGGCGATCTCCTGTGGATGAGGGTCGATGTGCCTTCAGCTTCAGCCTTGCCATCACCGGAAGGTCAAGGCCCGGCGGGCACTGTCTCGTCCGCGCCGTGCCGAACCCGGCCGCCGCTTGACCTTGCCCCGATGGCAAGGCCGAGACTGGTGGCTCCTCAACAGCAAGCTCACCAGGAGCCCTCCATGATCACGTTTGAAGTCAAGGACATGACCTGCGGACACTGCGCCAGCACGATCACGAAAGCGCTGCGGCAGGTCGACGCACAGGCGAAGGTCAGCATCGACCTCGCAACACATCGCGTGGCGGTGGAACCGACCGAGGCCGACGAGGCCATGCTGCGCGAAGCCATTGCCGAGGCCGGGTACAGCCCCGTCGCGCTCGCATCGGCCCCAGCCTCGGCAGACACCGCGGCCCACGGGCGCACCTGCTGCGGACAGTGCCACTGACGCCTGCCTGCCGCGCACCCGGCCAGTGCTTGGCCGGTCCAGCGCCGATCGCTCGTCGTGTCAGAGGTTGCCGTGGTGCGACCGGGCCCGGTGAGTCCAGGCCATCAGATCGGCGTGGCTTGTCGCAGGCTGCGCGGCTGGCCTCGCCCGCGGCCGCGCCGACGCAGCCGACGGCTTGCGCAAGGCGCCGGGTTCGATCGACCCGGGCGCCGGGGCCGAGGGGCTGTTCACCGCCAGTTCGGCCAGGATGGCACAGTGCGGATGCTCATCGCCATGGCAGGACGCCACCAGGCGGTCCAGCGCCTGCTTCATCTCGGCCATTTCGCGCATCTTCTGCTCGATCTCGGCTGCATGCTGCTGGGCGAGCACCTTGACGCTGCGGCTCGCCCGGCCGGTGTCGCTCCACAGCCCCAGCAGGTCGGCGATCTGCTCGATGGAAAAGCCCAGCCGGCGCGACTGCCGGATGAAGCGCAGCACGGAAACATCGCGTTCGGAATACTGGCGGTAGCCCGAGTCCGTGCGCGCAGCCGCAGGCACCAGGCCGATCTGCTCATAGTGGCGGATCATCTTCGCCGAAACGCCGGCCGCCTGGGCGGCCTCGCCGATGTTCATCAGTTGGTCCATGGACGGCTCCTGGCAATGGGGACAACGGGGGCAAGCGGGGCAATGGCGGCACTGTCATCCTTGCCACGGCGGGAAGGTCAAGGACCCTGATGGTCTCGGGGTTTCTGGTGGCTGCGAGGCGGACATGCCCGGTCAGCCAAACCGCCAGGCCGTGCGCAGCTTCGTCGATGCCCCCTGCGGGCGACCCGACAACTTCACGCCGCAATCGAGCCTGCCGACATCGGTTGCCCGCGTGCCGCCTCCCGGAACCGGGCGGCCAGCACACCGGCCTGCCGCTCGACATGGCCGACCAGCCGCACCGCGTAGTCGTCGGCCACCGCCCGCCGCACCGAGGAACGCTGCGCCAGTGCCGCGCGCCAGGCGGCTGTGCGGGGCGCCTGGGCAAAAAACCGTCCCGGCCAGTGGCTGTCGAACACGTCGAAGTAGCGGAACACGGGTGCAAAGGCGGCGTCCACGAGCGAAAACACCGCGCCAGAGAACCAGGGCCCCTCACCGAGTGCGGCATCGATCTGGCCCATGCGCCGTGTCAGCGCGGCGCGTGCGGCGTCGAACGTGGGTTCGTCACGCGCGCTGTAGAGTCGCGCAATCTCGTTCAGCGTTGCCGAGGCCACCTCGATCCAGGCGCGGTGCTGCGCACGCAGCAGCGGATCAGCCGGATGCAGTGCGGGATCGAGGGTTTCGTCGAGGTAGTCGCAGATCACCGCCGACTCGAACACGGGCACCCGGCCGTCGCCCTGGGGCACCAGCAGCACCGGGGTCTTGCCCAGCGGGCTCAGTGCCAGGAACCACGCCGGCTTGTGCGCCAGGTCGATGTCGATGCGATCGAAATCCACCCCCTTTTCGGACAGCGCGATCACCACACGCTGCACATACGGGCACAGGGTGTGGCTGACCAGCACCAGGCGGTCAGGATGGGCCAGCACCGCCGGCAGCGCCTGCGCCGCGGTGTGGCGATCTGGCGTGCCCTTCATGCGGCCACCTTCAGCAGGCCTTCGGCCGCAAGAGCCCGCTGCGTGGCGGGGCGTGCCGCCACGCGCGCCAGCCAGGCTGCCAAAGAGGGATAGGGCTTGAGGCTGATCATCAGCAGATTCGCCCAGTTGACGATGGTGTAGCCGTAGGCGTCGGCCACGGTGTAGCGCTCGCCGCCCAGGTAGGGCTGTGCAGCCAGCAGCCCGTCAAGCTCGGTGAAGTGCCGCGCCAGGCGCGCCTTCACCGCCTGCCGGGTCGAGTCAGCGGTGTCCTTGTGCCACAGCCAGGGGCTGAACGCCTTGTGCAGTTCGCTGCTGACGAAAGTCAGCCAGGACTGCACCCGCACGCGGGCCAGCGTCCCGGGCGGCGGCAGCAGTTCCGCGGCCGCCGCCTGGTCGGCAAGGTACTGCACGATGGCCGCCACCTCGGTGAGTCGCGTGCCGTCGTCGAGTTCGAACAGCGGCACGTAGCCGCGCGGGTTGATCGTGGTGTAGTCGGTGCCGTCGTCGAGTCGATGTGAATCGAGATCGACCTTGACGAGTTCGATCGGCAGGTCGGCTTCTTGCGCAACGATGTGCACGGCCAGCGAGCAGGCGCCGGGGGCGTAGTAGAGCTTCATGGTCAGGTCCTTGCGAGGATGAGCCTCGCGGCAGGGGTGGATGAACGGTGCCGACGTGCGGCAACGCATTCAATCTATGTTCTGCACCTGCGCATGCCAACTGGTAGATTGCGCATACTTGATCTGCAAAAACGCACTTCTGTGATCCCACACCCCCGATCGGCCTCGTTGCACTGGGACGGACTTCAGACCTTCGTCGCGGTTTGCACGACAGGTTCGATCGCCGGTGCCGCCAATGCCCTGTGCGTGAACCACTCGACGGTGCTGCGCCGGCTTGCGGCCCTCCAGCACAGCGTGGGCACACCGCTGTTCGACCGCACCCGCAGCCGATACAGGCTGAACACCGCCGGCGAAGCGCTGTACCAGCAACTCGGCCCCATGACCGAGCGCATCGCAGCGGCGCAGCGCGAGATGCAGGGCTCCGAGCGCGAGATGGCCGGCGTGATCCGGCTGACCACGACAGACACGCTGGCATGCGGGCTGCTGATGCCGTCGATCGAGTCCTTTTGCCGCAGCCACCCCGCCGTGCATGTGCAGGTGAACGTCAACAATCAGTTCCTGAGTCTGGCGCGCCGCGAGGCCGATCTGGCGATCCGCGGCTCGAACCGTCCGCCGGATCATCTGGTCGGCCGCCATGTCGGCGACATCCGCACGGCCCCCTATGCGTCAAGCGCCTATCTGAGCTCGCTCGGACACTCGCCACGATTCGACGACATGGACTGGATCGCGCCGGACGAGACGCTGAACCATCTGGCGCAGTCCCGTTGGCTGGCCCGCACGATTCCTCCCGAGCGGGTGGTCATGACGGTGGACAGCCTTGTCGGCATGGTGCAGGCCGTCGAGCACGGACTGGGTGCCGCGATGCTGCTGTGCCCGCTGGCTGACTCGCGGCCCGGCCTGGTCCGGCTGGCCGACCCCGAAGTGGCACTGGACACCCAGATCTGGATCCTGTCCCACCCTGACATGCGTCAGGTCGCCCGTGTACGCGCGTTCTCCCAGTTCCTGTTCGAGACCCTGAGCCGCGACCCGCACCTGTCCCGTCGCTCTGAGAGCCGCACGGCATGAAGGCTGACCCTCCCGCATCGGCTGAAGCGGCCATCGACTGGGGAGACCTCCAGTTCTTCATCGCCGTGGCTGAAGGAGGTTCCATCAGTGAGGCGGCGCGCCGGCTCGGCGTCAACCACTCCACGGTGCTCAGGCGGGTGGCGCGCCTCGAGCGTGCGCTTGCGTGCCGTCTGTTCGACCGGCTTCCGGGCGGCTATGCCCTGACCGCGCGCGGCAATGCGCTCAGCGGGCAGATGGCCGGACTGAGCGAACAGGTCGATACGTTGCAGCGGCAGCTCAACGGGCTGGACCCGGCCGTCGAGGGCGTGATCCGCATCAGTTCGAACCCCGTGGTGGCTGAAGGCCTGCTGATGCCCCTGCTCGCGCAGTTTCGTCACCGCCATCCGAGGGTGCGGTTCCAGCTCGTGATGAACGACAGCGTGACGATGCCCACGCACCAAAGGGCCGACATCGCAGTGCATGATGCCGACAGCGCGCCGCACGGCATGGTCGCTCACCGGGTCGGCGAGATCGACATCGTGGTTGGCGGTTCGAAGGCCTATCTCGAACGCGCGGGCAGCGGCGTTCCGCTGGCGCAACACCGATGGGTCGCCGTCGATGCATTGCATTCGCCGCACTGGCAGGAAGACGGTCTGCGCCACCATGCAGCATCCGAGCGCATCACCTTGCGCATCGACAGCCTGCTGGGCGCTGCCGACGCAGTGGCTGCAGGCATGGGCCTGGCCCTGCTGCCGGCGCCCCTGCTTCGAACCAGGCCGCAGATCATGGTCTTGCGCAGCGGCGAACCGGGACTGCGGCGACCCCTGTGGGTCATGATGCATCCCGACGTACAGCACACGGCGCGCATGCGCGTCCTGTTCGATTTTTTGTGCGAGCGGTTGGCGCTTGACGTGCGGCGCGCTCATGACCCTCGTTGAGCGGCCTCCGTGCCATGGCCACACGGTGGCCTGCTGATGCAGCCACGTCGCCCGCGAAGTGGCGCAGGCCTTGGCACCGTACCGCGTTGGCTCGCCGCAACGCCCTGACGCCTGCCCCTTGCGCGGTCGCGGCGATGTCTGCATCATTCGCCCCCACTTGCTGAAGGCGCCCACGACAGCGCCCGCATGACGGAGATTCCCTTATGTCCTCCCTGTTCATATCGACCCTCGACTGAACACGGTTCCCGAGCCCCGGCTGAACCGTGTCTGACCTCAGATACGGCCTTCTGTCCGCGCGGCGCAAAGCCCCGCTGCCATCGAGCCGGGGCTTTTGCTTTTCGGAACCCGCAATGAGTGCACAACTCCGTTCCCGCGCCCTCAAGGAGGGGCGGGCCAAGGCCCTGCGCCGCATGAAACAGCCGATGTCGCTGGTGCTCGAGACGAGCGCGCCGCGCGACCCGGTGGCCCGTGCGCTTGGCCAGCGCGGCCTGCGTGGTGCAGGCCAGCACATCCAGAGCCGCGGCGCCCAACGCCGCGCCGACCGCGTGGCGCTGCAGGCGCTGCTGCGACGAAAGGACTGGGATGAATGACATCCACCCCCCGCGCCAGGACCTGCGGGCCCAGCTGGCGCAGAAGAACCAGCAACTCCAGGAGATCGCCGAGCGGCTCAAGACCGAGCTGTTCGGCATCGACCCGATCATCGACCGCGTGATCGATTCACTGCGCGCCTGGTACCTGCTGCCCGAGCTGGTCACGCGCCCCGTCATCGTCTGCCTCTGGGGCCTGACCGGCACCGGCAAGACCCAGCTGGTGCGGCGCCTGGCGCAGCTGCTCGGCTACTACGACCGTTTTGTCGAAGTGCAGATGGACGGCTTTTCCAATGGTGCGGGCTGGCGCGGTGCGCACAGCATCTCGGGCATGCTGGCGCAGTCCGGTGTGCGCGAGGGCGAACCCGGGATCCTGGTGCTCGACGAGTTCCAGCGCTTTCGCACCATCGACCCCAAGCGCGACGAGCTCAAGCTCGAACGCTACCAGGACGTGTGGGCCTTGCTGTCCGACGGGCGGCTGCCGCCTGCACTGTCCTTGCTGGGCGACATCGAGTCCTCGCTGGCTGAATCGGCCTACGACGCCGAACGCGCCGAAGCCAGCGAGACCCCGCTGCGTTTCAAGCTGCGCAGCTGGGAGGCGCAGGAGCTCAAGCGCAACCTCAAGCTCGACGCCCCGCTGATGGAGATCATGGGCTGGACGCCCGAGCAGATCCAGGAGCGCCTGCGCGCCTTCCGCGAGAGCGGGCAACAGCAGTGGGAGACCGACTACAGCCGGCTGCTCGTGTTCGTCTGCGGCAACCTCGACGAGATGTACGAGGACCTGGCCACCAGCGTGGACGACTGCGACAGCGATGCCGACACCTTCCACGCGCTGACCCGCCAGCTCAGCGTGATCGACGTCAAGAAGGCGCTCAACCAGCGCTTCAAGCCTGAGCAGGTGGCCCGCCTGGGCAATGAGCATGTGGTCTACCCCTCGCTGTCGCGCCGGGCCTATGAGCAGTTGATCGAACAGGGCTGCGAACGCTACGGGCACGAGGCCGCCACGCGTTGCTGCCTGAGCTTCGAGCTGGATGCCACCGTGCGAGAGCAGATCTATGCCAATGCCGTCTTTCCCGCCCAGGGCACCCGTCCGCTGTTGTCCTCGATGCATGCCATCCTCGGCACCGGCCTGGCCAAGGCAGCCATCTGGGCACTCGAGTGCGGTGCTGCCCACGGCGACACCGTGGGCCTCACGTCCGATGGACGCTGCCTGATCGCGCACTGGCGCGGGCACGCGCACACCATCGCCGTGCCGTTCGAGATCAGCCGGCTGCGACAACGCAACAATGCCGACTTCCGGGCCTTGCTCGCGGTGCACGAGGCCGGCCACGGCCTGGTGCATGCGCTGCTGTTCGGGCGGGCACCAAAGGAGATCAAGATCCACGTCGCCAGCTTCGAGGGCGGCTACAACACCTATGCCACGCGCCGGGTGTGGTCGCGGCGCAATCTGTGCGATTCCCTCTGCACCAGCCTGGCCGGTCGCGCGGCCGAGTTGCTGGTGTTCGGCCCCGAGCTGTGCTCGGGCGGCGCCGAGAGCGACCTGCGCAAGGCGACCGAAACGGCGGCCCGCATGCTGCGCCACCTGGGCCATGGCGATCGCATCAGTCGTAGCGACGTCTGCCCGGACAGCGACGACAACCTGTGCACCGACGTCGACACCAGCAACGCACCGATCGAGGCGCTGCTGCAGGCCGAACATGCACGCGCCACCGCGCTGCTCGAAACCCATCGCACCACGCTGCTGGCCCTGGTGGACGAACTGCTCGAACAGGGACAGGTCACCCCGGCGCGATTTGCCGAAGTGTCCGGCCTGCCGCTGGCGACACCCGAAGACGCGCTGGACCCCTATGCGCAGCGGCTGATGCAGTTCCGCTCGCAAGGGCGCGAGCGCCTGAGAGCATGAGAGCCTAGGTGTCGAGACTCGACGTGTGGCGGGCGCGCAGTTCTTCGAGCAAGGCGATTGCCGCGGGCCCGCGCACGCGGTCGCGCCGGTGCGCCACATAGGCCGGCTCGCGGGACTCGCCCGCCGGCCCGAGGCTGCGCGAGGGAATCTGCACGAGGCGCCCGTCGTCGAGCGCCTGCTTCACCGACCACAACGGCAAGCGGCCCCAGCCGAGGCCCACCTCGATGAGCGCCCGCTTGGCGTCCTGGGTGCCGACGCGGCAGGTCTGTGGTGACAGCACGTTGAAGTCGCGGCCGGCCGACATCGGCGTCGGGTCGCTCAGCACGATCTGCGGGTGTTCGGTGATGTCTTCCGGCCGCAGGCGCACGCGCGGTCGAATGCGGCTGGCAAGCGCATGGCTCGCGGCAACGACCGGCACGACCGCAACGGACCCCAGGGCCTCCTTGATCAGCCGGGGGTCATGCAGATCGTTGCCGACGGTCACCGCCATGGCGCACTGACCTTCGAGCAAGGCCACCAGCGGGCCCCCCAGGGGCGCCACCTGCAGCTGCATGCGCACGCTCGGGTATCGCCGTTGCACGGCAAGCAAGGCCTGGCCGATGATCGGCAGGGGAAAGAGCGTGTCGACCGCCAGCGTCAATTCCAGCTCCAGCCCCATGCCGACACCCTGGGCCCGTGCGCGCATGGTGTCGACCTTGAGCAGCACCGCACGCGCGTCTTCCAGCAACGCGGTGCCGGCCTGCGTGAGCACCGGACGCCGTCCGCTGCGGTCGAACAGCGTGATGCCGAGCTCGGCCTCGAGACTGGCCACGGCATGGCTCACCGCCGACTGCGCACGCCGCAGGCGGACCGCACCGGCCCGGAACCCGCCCGCGTCTGCGATGGCGACGAAGGTGCGCAACTGTCCCAGGGTCAGGGTGTCGATCACTGATCCATCCTTTCGATCGTTCTGGACGAAATTATGTGTCTTCCGTCGATCGCCTTGATGGCGCACAGTCGGCCCGATCAACAGGCATGAAGGAGCCCCATGACCATCCGACCCCGTGTGCTGGTGCACCTTGAGCTGTGGTGTGGGCAGGTCGAGGCGCCGGCTGGTGGTGTGTGCCACCGGCTCGGCCGGCGTGCCGGGGACACGGCATGAGCGCCACGCGAGCCGACGCCGGTGCATCACCCTGGCCGGTCACCTTGCTGCTGGTCGGCGCCGGGATCGTCAGCGCCGTGCAGCTTGGCAAGGCGCCAGCGGCGTTTCAGGCGGTGCAGGCCGCGCTCGACCTGCCGCTGGAGCGGGCCGCCTGGCTGCTCTCGGCCTTCGGCATCGTGGGTGCGCTGTTCGGTGTGGCCATCGGTACGGTGGCCGACCGGCTGGGCGCACGCCGGACGCTGGTGGCCGGTCTTGCCTTGCAGGGCGCGGCATCGGCGGCCGGTGCCGCAGCGCAGGATGCGACTTTGCTGATCGCGAGCCGACTGGTCGAGGGCATCGGCTTCCTTGCGGTGATGGTGGCCGCACCCGCCTTGATCGCGCGTGTCGTTCCGGCCTCGCGCACCGCCGGGCCGATGGCAGCCTGGAGCGCCTTCATGCCCGCCGGCATGGCGCTCGTGCTGCTGGCCTCGCCGTGGCTGCTGGACGCGGGCTGGCGGGCGCTGTGGTGGGGCGCCAGTGCACTTGCGCTCGGCTATGCGGTGCTGGCCGCAGCCTGCACCCCCCGTGATGACGCCGATCACTTGCCCTCGCCCGGCCGCCCCCTGCCCTGGCACCACACCTTGATCGCGCGCGGTCCGCTTTCGCTGCTGCTGTTGTTCATGTTGTACGCCGGTGCCTGGTTCGCCTTGTTCGGGCTGTTGCCGGTCGTGCTGAACGGCGGCCTCGCCGCCACGCCGGCACAGGCCAACCTGCTGACGGCGCTGGCGATCGCCAGCGGCGGGGTCGGCAACCTGGCAGGCGGCGCCCTGCTTGCACGCGGCGTGCGGCCCGCGGCGCTGGTGGCGGGTGCGCTCGGCGTGAGTGCCCTGCTCGCCCTGTGGGTGGCGGCGGAGTCGCTCGGCGCCTGGCCGCGCTACGGGCTGGTGGTCGCGTTCGCCACCGTGGCCGGCCTGGTCCCGCCCGCGCTGTTTGCCGAAGCGCCGCTGCAGGCACCACACCCGTCGGCCCTGGGCCTCATGCTGGGCATGATGATGCAG
Organism: uncultured Comamonadaceae bacterium; assembly: GCA_946482595.1. The sequence continues at coordinate 30,343 of CAMLSD010000006.1, read as the reverse complement.
GGCAACAACCTGGGCCTGGTCGCCGGCCCGGCAGCCGGCGCGGCACTCACTGCCGCCGGGGGCTGGCCGGCGCTCGCGGTGGGCGCCGCTGCGTGTGCCGGCGCAGGCATCCTGGTCGTGGTCTGGCTGCTGCCCCGGCGAGCGACCGGCATGCGCCCATCCCCGGCCCCCGACGCCCCGGTGCGAACGGGGTGACCGCCGGCGACGGGCGCAAAATGGGCCCCCGGTCGCACTCCCGTACCTTCGCATGCAGCCCCCCAAAGCTTCCGTCTTCAAGATCGACATCGCTGCCGACCTGCACAAGTGGCGTGCGTTTGTCGCCATCGGCGAACTTGGCAGCCTGACGCGCGCCTCGCTGTTCCTCGACAGCAACCAGTCGCTGCTCAGCCGCCAGCTCAATGCGCTCGAACGCGAGTGCGGCGCGCGGCTGTTCAACCGCACGGGCCGCGGTGTCGAACTCTCGGAGACCGGCTCGCGGCTGTTTCCCCAGGTCAAGGCACTGCTCGCGGATGCCGAGCGGCTCGAGCAGGAGATCCGGGGTGAGGCGCGCGAGCCGGCCGGGCGCGTCACGGTCGGGTTGCTGCCTTCGATCGGGCTGCCGCTGGTGGGGCGGCTGTTCGCCGAGGTGCGGCGCCAGTACGCCAGCGTGAGTCTGAAGATTCTTGAGGGATCGAGTGGCCAGGTGGAGGAATGGCTCGCCGATGCCCGGGTCGACATCGCCATCCTCTACCGGTACGGCACGACACTGCCCGAGATGGAGCAGTCGCTCGCGGTGGTCGACAGCTACCTGATCGGCGCCCCCGGCGACCCGGTCACCGCACAGCCCGAGGTGGTGTTCGACCGGCTGAACGATCTGCCCTTCATCCTGCCGGCGGCGCCGAACGGACTGCGCACCGCGCTCGATGCAATCGCCCGCCAGCACCGCATCACCCTCGCGCCGGCGATCGAGGCCGATTCGCTGCCGCTGCAGAAGTCGCTCGTGGCCGGCGAGCGCCTCTACACGGTGCTGCCGCTGCACGCGGTCTGGCAGGAGGTTGCCGAAGGGCGCCTGCAGGCCGCCCGCATCATCGACCCCCCCTTGCAGCGCACGGTCTCGATGGCGCTCGCCAAGTCCAAGGGGCCGGCGCGGGCGGTGTCCGCCGTCGCCTCGCAGATCGGCCGGATCGTCGACGACATGGCCGCAGCAGGCATGTGGCGTCCGGGCAGCCGAACCGGTCCGGCGTGACGCCGGCCGCATAGCTGGATTGCCCGGCGCCGCGTGGCAGCGGGCCGGGCCTGCCGCTACGCTTGGCGGATTCCAGGAGACCTCGATGCCGCGCATTCCGCTTTTCCCGCATGACACGATGGACGCCGACCAGCGTCGCGTGCTCGACAAGATCGTGTCCGGCCCTCGCGGCCGCATCCAGGGCCCGCTGCGCGCGGTGCTGCACAACCCCGAACTGGCCGACCGCTGGCAGGCGCTCGGTGCGCTGCTGCGCTACCAGACCTCGCTGACACCCCGCCAGTCCGAGCTGGCCATCCTCGTCACCGGCCGAGCCTGCCGTTCGCCGTTCGAGTGGCATGCCCATCGTCTCGAGGCCGAGCAGGCCGGCATCGAGGCGCCCGTGATCGAGGCGCTGCTGGCCGAACGTGTGCCGGACGACCTCTCGCCCGACGACACCCTGGTCGTGCGTGTCGCGACCGAGCTGAACCGCATGCGCTCGATCAGCGACGCGACCTATGCCGACGCGCTGGCGCGCTTTGGCCCCCGGACGCTGGTCGAGCTGACCAGCCTCGTCGGCTACTACACGATGGTGGCGATGACGCTCAATGCCCACGAGATTCCGCTGCCCGAGGGCGCCACGCCCGCGTTTGCGCTGCCGCAGCAGGAGGCCCCATGAACGCGGGCGGCTGGGACTGCCACGCCCATCTGTTCGGCCCCTACGCGCGCTATCCGCTGAGCGCCGAGCGCAGCTACACGCCGCCCGAGGCGCTCGCGGCGGACTACCAGGCCCTGCTCGCACGGCTGGGCCTCACCCACGGTGTGCTGGTGCATCCGAGCGCCTATGGCAACGACTGCTCGCTGTTGTTCGACGCGCTGGCGCAGCATCACCACCTGCGCGGCGTGGTGGTCGTGCAGCGCGACACCGACCTGCCGCTCGAACGCCTGCGTGAGCGGGGTGTGCGTGCCGCACGATTCAGCCACCGCGGTGCAGGCGGCGCCAACTTCGCCGGCAGCGCATCGTTCGACGATCTGCTCGCCCTGGCGCCGCGCCTGGCCGACGCCGGCCTGCACGCCGAGCTGTGGACGGACGTCGACGTGCTGCCCGACATTGCCGGTCGCCTGCAAGCGCTTCCGGTGCCGGTCGTGATCGACCACATGGGCAGCTTCGATGTCACGGCGGGCATCGCCCACCCGGGCTTCGAGTGCCTGCGCCGCCTCGTTGCGGACGCAAACGCCTGGGTCAAGCTGTGCGCCTACCGCAACCTGCTGGGCACACCCGACATCGAACAGGGGCGCCCATTTCACGAGGCGCTGCTGCGCGCCAACCCGCAGCGGCTGGTCTGGGGCAGCGACTGGCCGCATCTGCGTGTGAATCCACAGCCCGATGCGCAGCAACTGCTCCAGACGATGAAACGCTGGACGGACAACAACGCGCTGGTCGAGCAGATCCTGGTCCGCAATCCGGCCGTGCTGTATGCCTGAACCGCTGAGCCCCTGAGCCCCTGAACGCGTGCGGCGGTGACCGCGCAGAGCGGCACTCGCAACGGTGCCCTTCGCACGGGTGCGTCGGGCGGTGTGACGCCATGCTCCACCCAGTCGGTCGACAGGTGCACCCGATCGACTCGCTGCGAAGGCAGCTCAGCATCCGCGATAGACCGGCTTGCGCTTGTCGAGGAAGGCCTGCATGCCTTCCTTCTGGTCCTCGCTGTCGAACAGGCGCTCGAACAGGCGGCGTTCGAGCGCGAGCGCCGTGTCCAGCGGCACGTCGGCGCCGAGGCGCATCGCTTCGCGGATCGCCTGCACGGCCAGCGGCGGCATCGTGCCAAGCTGCTCGGCCAGCTCGATGGCACGCTCGAGCGCCCGGCCTTTGGCCACCAGCTCGCTGACCAGGCCGGCCGCATGGGCTTCGCGGGCCGGCACCCACTGACCCGTCAGGCACCACAGCAGCGCCTGGTAGCGCCCCACCGTGCGCAGCAGCCGCTGTGTGCCGCCGGCGCCCGGCATGATGCCCACACGGATCTCGGGCTGGCCGAACTGCGCGTCATCGGCCGAGATGATGAGGTCGCAGGCCAGCGCGAGTTCACAACCACCGCCCAGCGCATACCCTTCGACGGCGGCGATCACCGGCTTCGGGCATGCACGCACGACATGGAAGACACGGTCGGTGTCCAGGCGCAGGTGGTCGGTGGGGCGCATCTGCGCCATCTCGGCAATGTCGGTCCCGGCGACAAACGAACCGCCGGCGCCGGTGAGCACGATGGCGGCCACGTCGGTGTCCTGCACCAAGGCCTGGATCTGCGCGACGATCTCCTGCTTGACCTGCAGGTTCAGCGCGTTGCGACGCTCGGGACGGTCGATGGTGACGATGCCGGCCGCACCCTGCCGGCCAGAGGTGACGAATTCAGCCATGCAGGCGCCCCAGCGGCTGGGCCGCATGCACCGCGCGCCGCAGCCAGGGCGAGACGCGGTAGCGGTCCTCGCCATACGCCTGGCCCAGATGCCCGATCACCGTCGCGACATGCGCCAGACCGATGCGCCGGCCCCAGGCCATCGGCCCGAGGGGGTAGTTCACCCCCTTCTGCATCGCGGCGTCGACGTCATCCGCGCAGGCGATGTCCTGGTGCACCGCATCGGCGGCCTCGTTGACAAGCATCGCCACCGTGCGTGTCACCACCAGCCCAGGCACATCGGCGATCAACGACACCGGTTTGCCAAGCGCCGTGAACAGGCCCACCGCCTGGGCCCGCTGCGCCTCGCTGGCCTGCAGCGGCATCGCCAGCGCCATGCGGGTGCAGCCGGCGTAGTCGAGCGCCAGGTCGAACACGGCCACCGGTTCGCCGAGCGCAAGGGAACGTTCGGTGGCGGTGCGGCCGTCGCTGAGAGCAAGCGCAAAGCCGTCGACACGCAGCACACCGGCACCCTCGGTGCGCTCCACACGGAGGCCCTCATGACGCGCCAGCAGATCGGCGAGCGCCTGCGCCGGCCCGAGATCACCTTCGACACGCACGACGCTCGCACGAGCACCTTCACCCGCATCCTCCACGGCAGGGGCAGGCGCGCCTTCGCGGTAGTCGTGGAACCCGCGCCCGCTCTTGCGGCCGAGCCAGCCGGCGTCGACCAGGGCCTGCTGGATCAACGACGGCCTGTAGCGCGGGTCGTCGAAGAAACCTTCGTAGACCGAGCGCGTGACGGCCAGGTTGACGTCGTGCCCGATCAGGTCCATCAGCTCGCAAGGGCCCATCCTGAAACTGCCGCATTCGCGCAGCACCGCATCGAGCGTCCCGGGTGTTGCCGCCCGCTCCTGCAGCAGTCGGAGCGCCTCGCCGTAGTAGGGCCGGGCCACGCGGTTGACGATGAAGCCGGGCGTGGAGCGACAGACCACCGGCGTCTTGCCCCAGGCACGGGAGGTCTCGACGATGGTCTGCACCACCTCGGGCGCCGTCGCGTGGCCGGCGACGACCTCGACGAGCGGCAGCACCGGCGCCGGGTTGAAGAAGTGCATGCCGACCACACGCTCGGGTCGGTCGAGCCGACCGGCAATGGCCGTGACCGACAGCGACGAGGTGTTGGTCGCGATGATCGTGCCGGCACCGACCTCGGCTTCGATCTGACGCAGCACGGCGACCTTGATGTCCAGGTTCTCGGCGATGGCCTCGATGACCAGGCCCACGTCGTCGAGCGTTGCGTCCGGGCCGACCGGCGCAAGGCGTGCAAGGGTTGCATCGCGCTCGGCGGCCGGGAGCTTGCCACGCTGCACACGCCGTTCGAGGCTGGTGCGTATCTGGCCGATGCCGCGGTCCAGTGCGGCAGCGCTGGTGTCGCGCAGGTAGACGCGGTGGCCGGCCGCGGCGGCCACTTCGGCGATGCCACTGCCCATCGTGCCGGCACCGATCACGACAACGGCCCGGTCCCGGGCGAGTGCGTCAGCCATCGACCGGCTCCGTCAGCTGGAACGAAGGGCGCAAGCGCAGCCCGGACTCCCACTCGGCCAGGCGCGGCGCCAGCGCACGCCAGTCCAGGGTGTCGAAGCGGTAGTCGAGGTAGCCCAGCGCGCAGGCCACGGTGATGTGGCCGATCGACAAGGGCATCGCGGCCAGCGCCGGTGTCTCGCCGTCCAGCTGGCGCAGCGATGCGGCCGTCTTCAGCTCGAACGCGTCGATCAGGGTCTGCAGCGGCTGAGCGCGCTCGCGCTCGTTGCGCCAGAGGATGGCCGCGTCGAGCAGGCCATCGCCAAACGCATGCCAGCGCAGCGCCTGCCATTTGTCCCGGCCTTCGCGCGGGAACAGCGTGCCCGCCCCGAGGTCGTTGAGGTACTCGCAGATCACGACCGAGTCGAACAGCGTGAAGCCGTCGGCCAGCACCAGCGTCGGGATCTTCGACAGCGGGTTGTCCTCCATCAGCCGCGCGTTCGGCTTGAGCATCGCGGCGACCGAGCGGACCCGCTCGATGCGGTCCACCAGACCCAGCTCGTGCGCACACACCATCACCTTGCGCACATAGGGTGAATTCGGCGACCAGTGCAGCTTCATCGTTGTCATCAGATGGCTCCTGCGGTGCGCAGCGCGGCAATGTCGGCCGCGCCGTAGCCCAGTTCGGTCAGGATCTCGTCGCTGTGCTGGCCAAGCAGCGGCGGCGCGCACTGCGTGCCCAGCGGCGTGTTGGCAAAGCGCATCGGGCTGGCCACCTGCGGTACGTCGACGCCACTCGGGTGCGGCACATGACGCAGCATGCCACGCGCCTGGACCTGCGGGTCCCTGAAGACCTCCTCCACGCTGTTGATCGCGCCGCAGGGCACACCGGCGGCGTCGAGTGCAACGACCAGCGCGTCGCGCTGCCATGCGGCGAACTGTTCGCGCAGCAGCACCGACAGCTCATCCGTGTGGCGCACCCGCTGGGCATTCGTCGCGAAACGCTCGTCGGCGGACCATTCGGGCCGGCCCAGCACCTCGCACAGCTGACCGAACTGGCCGTCGTTTCCGACCACGAGGATCACGTCGCCGTCGGCGCAGGCGTACACGTCCTGCGGCTGGATGTTCGGGTGTGCATTGCCGTTGCGCGTGGGCACCTTGCCCGAGACGAGGTAGTTCATCGCCTGGTTCGCCAGCGTGGCCACCTGCACGTCCAGCATGGCGATGTCGATGTAGTCACCCACACCGGTCTCGTTGCGCCGCGCCAGCGCGGCGAGCACCGACACCGCGGCGTACATGCCCGTCATGATGTCCACGATGGGCACGCCAACCTTCTGCGGCCCGCCGCCGGGGCGGCCGTCGCGCTCGCCGGTCACGCTCATCAGCCCGCCCATCGCCTGGATCAGGAAGTCGTATGCCGGCTGGTCGCGCCGCGGGCCGCTCTGGCCGAAGCCGGTCACCGAACAATAGATCAGGCGCGGGTTGATCCGGCGCAACGATGCCTCGTCGAGGCCGTAACGTGCCAGCGTGCCGGCCTTGTAGTTCTCGAGCACGATGTCCGCCTTCGCGGCCAGTTCGCGGACGATGCGCTGGCCTTCCGGTTTGTCCAGGCTCACGGTGATCGAGCGCTTGCCGCGGTTCACCGCCAGGTAGTAGCCCGCCTCGTGCGTGTCGCTGCCGTCCGGTCCCTTCAGGAAAGGCGGGCCCCACAGACGCGTGTCGTCGCCAGCGCCGGGGCGCTCGACCTTCGTCACCTCGGCGCCGAGATCGGCCAGGATCTGCCCGGCCCAGGGCGCCGCGAGGATGCGGCTGAGGTCGAGGACCTTGACGTGCGACAGCGGGCCGGTGCGGGGATTCATGGTCGATGCGATCGATGGGATGACGATGGTCCGACTCTATGCGTCGCGCCCGCGGCTGCCTACGGAGCCGGCGACAAGGCTGTCATGCGGCGATGCGCATACCGCAGCGGCTCGCACGACCCGCCCTTGCCGCGGCATGCATAGCTGCCTTGCCGGCCGCGTGCCTTCCTGGGGGGCCTGCGAGCGACGAGACTGGGATCATCCTCAGACCAGAAGCATCGGAGACACCATGTTCACCCGCTCTCGCCTGCCCGCACTGTGTGCGGCCGTCCTTGTTGCCGCCACGGGCGCGGCCGCTGCGCAGGACTGGCCGGCCCGGCCGATCCGTGTGGTCGTGCCCTACGCGCCCGGGGGCCCGGCCGACGTGATCGCACGGCTCATCGCGAAAAAGGCCGGCGACACGCTGGGCCAGACCATCATCGTCGACAACAAGGCGGGAGCGGGCGGCATGATCGGCATCGACGCGACGCTGAAGTCCCCACCGGACGGCTACACCTTCGCGCTGACCGCGCAGGGGCCGCTTGCGGGCATGCCCAACCTGATGAAGGCGCCCTACGCGATTGCCGACATCCAGTACCTGACGCTGGTTGCGCGCGGTCCGGCGGTGGTGGCCGTCTCGAAGAAGCTCGCCGCCGACACGCTGCCCGATCTGGTCAGGCTCGCCAAGGCGCAGCCTGGCAAGCTGAACTACGGCTCGGCCGGCCCGGGCACCACGCCGCACATCGCCGGCGAGCTGCTGAAGCAGGAGGCCGGCATCGACTTGACGCATGTGCCGTACAAGGGCGCCGGTCCGGCAGTGACCGGGCTGCTGGGCGGAGAGATCGACGTGGCCGTGGTCGACCTGCTGAACGTGCTGCCGCACGTTGCCGCAGGCACCCTGAAGGTCCTGGCGGTGGCCAGCCCCGCCCGTGCGCCGCAACTGCCCAATGTGCCGACCACGGCCGAGGCGGGGCTGCCGAACCTGGTGATGGACACGAGCTACGGCATCATCGCGCCGCCCGGCATCCCGGCGAGCGTGCAGGCCCGATTCCGCGATGCGATCGTCGGCGCCGTGCAGTCCGCCGACCTGCAGGCGCAGATGATCAAGCAGGGCGTCGTGCCGGTGACCACGACCGCGCAGGACTACAAGGCCGCGATCCAGGCCGAGTCCGACAAGTGGAAGCGGGTGATCTCGGCCGCGAAGATCACGCTGCAGTAAGCGCGATGCAGATCGTCGACGTGCACACGCAGCCCTGCATGCAGCGGCTGCACGACCCGGCCTGGAAATTCGCGCGCGCCACCGTGCCGCAGCTCGAGGGCCAGGTGCTGGTCCTGACCGACGAGGCCGGCACACGCGGCTGTGGCTACGTGCACGCGATTCCCGCGATCACGACCCATGGCGACGGTGCCGCGGCGGCACTGGCCATGCTGGCCCCGCGCCTGGTGGGCCGCCGCGTCGATGACCTCGCGGGCATCCAGGAAGAGATGGACGCAGCGCTGGCATTCCACCCGAGCGTGAAGGCCGGCATCGACATGGCACTGCACGACCTGCTCGCGCGCCGGCTCGGCGTGCCGGTGCACGTCCTGCTGGGCGGCCGGCTGCACGAGCGCATCGCGCAGTCACGCATCGTGCCGATCAAGCCGCCGGCCGAGATGGCGGCCCGAGCGGCGGAACTGGCCGAGGGCGGCTACCGCCAGCTCAAGCTCAAGCTGTCGGGCGACACCGCCCTCGACACGGCGCGCATCGGCGCGGTGCGTCAGGCCGTCGGCCCGGGTGTCACGCTCACGCTCGACCCCAACCAGTCCTACGACGCGAAACAGATGATGGGTGCGTTCGCCCGCTTCGAGCGGCATGACATCGCGCTCATCGAGCAGCCGGTGCCCGCCGCGGACTGGGCCGGGCTGGCGCTGCTCACCCGCAGCCTGCCGGTGGCCATCGAAGCCGACGAGAGCGCGCAGACGGTGCACGACGTGTTCCGGCTCGTGTCCGAGCGGGCGTGCGACGTGATCAACCTCAAGATCACCAAGCTCGGCGGTCTGCGCCGCTTCCAGCAGGCCGTGCGCATCTGCGAGGCCGGCAACGTCGACTGCCGTGTCGGCGCGGCGTTCGGCCCGGCGCTGCTGCAGGCGATGAGCCTGCAGGCGGCCAGCACGATCAAGGCACTGCCTTTCGCGTGCGAGCTTGCCGAACATCTGCACCTGTGCGACGACCCCTTCACCGAACTCGTCGTGGCCGACGGCGCGATCGAGGTTCCCCGCCAGGCGCCGGGCTGCGGCGTCGAATTCAAGACATGATCACGCCATGAAACCCCTGCGCTCCCTCGCCTGTGCCTTGCTGCTGTGCCTTGGTGGCGCGGCGTTTGCGGCCTTCCCCGACAAACCCATCCGCCTGATCGTGCCGTTTCCGGCCGGTGGCGCGGCCGACGTGATGGCCCGTGGCATGGCCCAGCGGCTCGGGCAGGAACTGGGTCAGCAGATCATCATCGACAACCGGGGCGGCGCCGGCGGCACCACCGCCGCGGAAGCCGCGGCCAAGTCCCCTGCCGATGGCTACACGCTGTTTTTCGGCACGATGGGCACCCACGCCATCAATGCCACCCTCTACAAGAAGCTGCGCTACGACCCGGTGAAGGACTTCGCGCCGATCAGCCTGACGCACATCACGCCGCGCGTGCTCATCGTCGGGCCGTCGGTGCCCGCGAAAGACATCGCCGAGCTGATCGCGCTGGCCAGGCGCCAGCCCGGCGCACTGACCTACGGGTCGGCCGGCAACGGCAGCTCGAGCCATCTCTCAGGCGCCCTGTTCGAGACCCTGGCCGGCGTCGACATGCTGCACGTGCCGTACAAGGGCAGCGCGCCGCTGCTGGTGGACGTGCTCGCCGGGCGGATCGACATGACCTTCGACTCCTACACGGTGTACGAGGAGCACATCCAGTCCGGCAAGGTGCGCCCGCTGGGGGTGACGTCGAAGGCGCGCATGGGCCGGCTGCCCCAGGTGCCGACGATCGCCGAGTCCGGCCTTGCCGGCTACGACGTGTCGAACTGGCTCGGGCTGTTCGCGCCGGCCGGTGTGCCCAAGGACGTGCTCGCGACCCTGCACGCCGCCCTCGGCCGCGCGATGGCCACGCCCGAGTTGCGCGCCCAGTTGGTCGCCCTGGGCATCGAGCCGGCCTTCGGTTCGCCCGAGGACTTTGCCGCGCTGATCCGCGCCGAGCTGCCCAAGTGGGCGGCCATCATCAAGAAGTCCGGAGCCACGGTCGAGTGACCGCCACGCCTGCCATGCATGCCAACCCGCCTGGCGCCGCGCGTTCGGTGCTGCTGCCGGCCGAGCCGGGCGCACGCATCGAGGTGCTGATCGACAACACCGCCGGGCGCGAAGACGCTCCCGCGATCGTCCTGCTGCCTTCGTCCCAGCGCGATGCGCGTGACCTCGGGCCGCTGGCCGCCTGCCTGGCCGCCACCGGCTGGCGGGTGCTGCGGCCGCAGCCGCGTGGCATGGGCGCCACCAGTGCACCGCCGCCCGGCATGACGCTGCACGACCTGGCGCGTGATGTCGCGCGGGTCATCGCCGCCTGCGGCGCCGGGCGGGCCATCGTGGCCGGCCACGCCTTCGGCCATTTCGTCGCCCGCGTGGCCGATCTGGACCATGGCGAGGCCGTGCGCGGTGTGGTTGTCCTGGCCGGCGCGGCGCGACGCTATCCGCCGGGGCTGACGCAGGCCCTCGATGTTGCCGCCGATGCCGCCCAGCCACGCAGCGAGCGCCTGGCCGCACTGAGACTTGCCTTTTTCGCCCCAGGCAGCGACCCAGTGCCGTGGCTTGACGGCTGGCATCCTCACCTGCGTGAAGCCTACCGCCAGGCAGGCGCCACACCCGACAAGAGCGTCTGGTGGCCGGTGAGCCAGGCACCGATCCTGGAGCTGCAGGGCGCGTGCGACCCCTGGCGCCCCGCATCGACACGCAACGAACTGCGCGCCGTGCTCGGCGACAAGGTGAGCGTGCAGGTCATCGCCGACGCCAGCCATGCTCTGCCCGACGAGCAGCCCGCTGCGGCAGCGGCTGCGATCGTCGACTGGGCGCGCACGCTGCCGGCCTGAGCGGCCGGCCGCATCCTTGGCGCATCACCTCGGCAGGTCAGCGCCCCTTGAACACCGGAGCGCGCTTTTCCTTGAAGGCGAGTTGCGCCTCCCGGGCGTCTTCGGTCTTGCTGATCTGTGCGGTCATGTCCTGCTCGTAGCGATAGCCGTCACGCAGGCTCATGTCCTCGATGACATTCAGGGTGTGCTTGCCCATGCGGGTGGAGACCGGGCTCTTGGACGCGATCTGGCGGGCGATCTCCAGCGCGGTGGGCATCAGGTCGTCCGGCGCCGTGCAGGCCTCCACGATGCCCAGCCGGTACAGCTCGGCGCCGTCCACCCGCATGCCGGTGAGTGCCATGCGGCGCAGGCGCGAATGGCTGAACAGGCGCATCGCATGACGGCAGCCGCCGAGCAGGCCGACGTCCACCTCCGGCAGGCCGACCGACGCCTTCTCGGACGCCACCAGGATGTCCGCCGATGCGATCATCGCCAGCCCCGAGCCGAGCGCCGCACCGTTGATCGCAACAACCACCGGCTTGGCGCATTCGCGGATCGCGTGGAAGCACTCGCGCGTGCGGCGCGAATGCGCCGGCAGGTCGCCCGGCCCCTTGATGGTCTCGGCGCGGCCCTTCAGATCGGCGCCGGCACAGAACACCTTGCCTTCGCCGGTGAGCACCACCGCGCGCACTTCATCGATCTCGGAAATGCGGTCCAGGGCCAGGGTCAGCTCATCGTTGAGCGTGCGGGTGAGCGCATTGACCGGCGGCGCGTTCATCGTGAGCGTCGCAACATGGTCTGCAACCACCACCTTCAGTTGAGTCAGGTCGTCCATCGTGGGTCCTTCGGATTCGGTGACACAGTCTAGGCAGCCGGGCGGCCTGCCGCCATGCCGCAGCGGCGCACAGCAGGTATTCGTCTGCCGACATGGGTGCCGGTCGGGGCGCAGGCCGCCAGGGCGAGTGGCGATCAGGCTCCACCGCCATGCGCTTCCAGATGTCGTCTCATGAATTCGGCGAAGTCCGGCGCCACGACACCGTCCACCTTTCGCAGGGCCAGGCTGTAGCTCACAACGGGACACTCATCACGAACCGTCTGCCGGGTGTCCAGGCACCAGCAGACCTCGTCGTCATGAAGGTAAACCACCACCAGATGAAATGGCAGGCCGAACCGACTGCGACAGGACAAGGTTCCGCCCAGCGCGGTTCCGCCCGAGGTCTTTGTCGCATCATTGTCTTCAATGCCGCAGACATCGTCTCCAACAACACCACCACCGCCGTATTGCCTCAAGAACCTCTTGTACGAACTCGGCAGCGGACACAGGAGGCGTTCTTGAAGCGCTTCGATTTGAGCGTCATCCGCCGACCCGTACCAGTGAATCTCAGCCCCGGCCGCTACAACTTGTGCTGCGAGGCCATCGTATTCATTCAATTCATGGCTCCTTTGAACCGACAACGCCGCACGTTGCGGGCGGTGCACCCTATGCCTGACGGGGTGAGCTGAATTGCGCGTGCAGGTTGCATCTGCGTTCTGACGCGCATGCCCCAGGCTCCTGGACGATACACGCCACGGGAGCGGTGAGGCAGGCGTGCAGCGGCCCAGGGGCAACTCATCTTGTGGGTCGAAGGCATCGACTGCGCAATCGCAACTCATGTGGCTACAGACCTGAAGTCCGAAACGATATCGTGCGCAAGGAGGCGCCAAGTGAGAAAGTGCCGCAGAAGCCACTTCGCCCTGAGGCGCGCGCAGACCGTCAGCAAGCAACGGTCACGCAACGGTTGCCTGGCAGAGACGCGCACCGTGCAGGCGTTGCGGTCGCATCATTGCCGCCCATGCGATCGTCGGGGCGTCGCAGTTCCGCTTTCGCCGGCGCGGGCAGCTCATCGAGCTGCCAGTGAATGACCTGCTGTCGACCAACCACACCGGCGTGCTGCGCCGCACGGTGATCGAGGGCGGCGGCATCGGTATCCTTCCGACCTGTCTGGTCGGGAAGGGCCTGAACCGCGGCAGGCTCGTTCATGAGCAGCCCGCACCACACACAACAGGAGACAGGCGATGACGGGCTCGATCAAGGATCCGAGAGGCATTCAGGAGCTCTTGCTGTTCAGGTTGAGCCGGATCCTCGCGATCGGAGGCAGCATGGTGACGCGCCTCTGCGAAGGGCAGTACGGCATCACGCGTCGTGAATGGGCGGTCCTGGCCCTGGTGGGCCAGGCCGACGAGGTGACGTGGTCGAAGATCGTCGAACAATCCGAGATCGATGAAGCGCCTCTGTCGCGTGCCATCTCGTCGCTGGTGACCAAGGGGCTGGTGTCGAAGCGGCGTGTCCCGTCTCACGGCATGCGGGTTTCGCTGACCGACTCAGGCAGGGCGCTGTTCGACGAGTTTTTCCCCGTCACGCGATCGATCAACGTGCGCCTGCTGGAAGGCCTGGACCCGGCCCAACTCGCCCAGCTCGACGCGGCTCTGGACTCGATTCATCGGCGTGCCGTGGCGCTGGAGGAAGAAGCCCATCTCCCCAAGGCGGACCGGCGCCGGGGCAGGACATGAGCGCTGCATCAGGGTTTTTGTCGATCCGAGTTGTTTTGAACAAGCGCTGATCGCCTCCTTAGCATGGCCAGTGCTCCTGCACGAGACAGGGCATCCAGGCTTCAACCCATTCCCCGGAGGTTCCATGCAGCGCCGATCCGCCTTGTCCGCCATTGCCGTATCGATGGCCCTTTCCCTTCAGCCCGGTCTGGCCGCAGCGCAGTCCGGTGCGCCCTTGAAGGTTGTTGTCGGTTTTGCGCCCGGAGGCAGCGTCGACGCACTGGGCCGGCAGATCGCCGAGACGCTGCAGGCCTCCCTCGGTCGACCGGCCATCGTCGAGAACCGCACGGGCGCCGCGGGGCGCCTGGCGATCGAACAGGTCAAGACGTCGGCACCGGATGGCAACACGCTCCTGCTGGTGCCCCACGGCCCGGTCACCTTGTTCCCCCATGTCTTCAAGAGCCTCAAGTTCGACATGGAAAAGGACTTCGTGTCGGTGAGCCGTGTCGCAACCGGGGACTACGCCCTGTCGATCGGGCCGGCCGTTCCCGCCAAGGACCTGGCGGGCTTCATCGCCTGGGCCAGGACGGCGGGTGACAAGGGCAATTACGGATCCCCCGGTGCGGGCACCCTGCCCCACCTGCTGGGTGTGTCGGTGACGCGGGCCATCGGTGTGCCGATGACCCATGTGCCGTATCGGGGCTCGGCGCCCGCGATGACGGACCTGGCCGGCGGTGTCGTGTCTGCCGTGCTCAGCCCCGTCACGGAGGCGCTGCCGCTGCACAATGCAGGCAAGATCCGCATCATTGCGACGGCAGGCACGACACGGTCCGCGTTCCTGGAAGGCGTGCCGACCTTGAAGGAATCCGGCATCGACATCGACGTGCCCCTGTGGTTCGCGGTGTATGCCCCGGCCGCGACGCCGCCCGCCACCCTGGCGCAACTTCGCAGCGTGGTGACCCAGTCCCTGTCGAAGCCGGAAGCCGCCCAGAAGATGAAGGTGCTGGGCCTGGTGCCGGCACCGAGCCAGCCACAGGAGCTGCTCGCGCTGCAGCGCAAGGAGACGCAGATGTGGGAGAAGGCTGTGAAAGCTTCAGGGTTCACACCGGAAGACTGAACGACATGAACGTCATCTTTGTCGTTGCCGACGACCTCGGCTACGCGGACCTGGGTTGCTACGGCGGCCGCCCGGCCGAGTTCGGCGCCGTCTCGCCCCACATCGACCGGCTGGCCCGCGAGGGCATACGTTTCACGCAGGGCTACGCCAACTCGCCGGTGTGTTCTCCGACGCGGTTCGCACTGATGACGGGCCGCTACCAGTACCGGCTGCGCGGCGCCGCCGAAGAGCCGATCAACAGCCGCTCGCGCGGCAGCCAGACCCTGGGCCTGCCGCCGGACCATCCGACGATGCCCTCGATGCTGCGGGCCGCCGGCTGGCGCACGGCCCTGATCGGCAAGTGGCATCTCGGCTACCCGCCGCACTTCGGCCCGAGGCTGTCGGGTTACGACACCTTCTATGGCCCGATGTCCGGCGGGGTGGACTACTTCACGCACTGCGGCACCAACGGGGTGCCCGACCTGTTCCACAACGAAGACGAGATCCACGACGTCGGCTACCTCACCGACCTGATCACGCAGCGTGCCGTGGCCTGGCTGGACGTCGTGTGCGACTCCGGCGCGCCCTTCCTGCTGAGCCTGCACTACACGGCGCCGCATTGGCCATGGGAAACCCGGGACGATGCCGACCGGTCCGCCGACGTGAAGGACAACCTGTTCCACCTGGACGGCGGCAACATCCACACCTATCGGCGGATGATCCACCACATGGATGAAGGCATCGGCGAGGTGATGGCAACCCTGGAGCGTCGCGGCATCGCGGACGACACGCTGATCATCTTCACCAGCGACAACGGCGGCGAGCGGTTCTCGGACAGCTGGCCGCTGGTGGGGGGCAAGATGGATCTCACCGAAGGTGGCATCCGGGTGCCCTGGATCGCGCGCTGGCCCCGGGTGATCGCACCGGGCCAGGTGAGCCACCAGCACTGCATGACCATGGACTGGACCGCCACCGTGCTGGACGCGGCCGGTGTGGCCCCCGCCTCGTCTCACGCGCTCGACGGTGTGTCGCTCATGCCCGTGCTGCGCGGCGGGTCGGAGTTTCACAGGACGTTGTACTGGCGCATGAAACATCGCGGCCAGCGTGCCATGCGTGACGGGCGCTGGAAGTACCTGCTCGTTGACGGCCATGAATACCTGTTCGACATCGAAGCCGACGAACGCGAACGCGCCAACCGCGCGCATCGTGAAGGCCCCCGGCTCGACGCCATGCGCGACAGCTGGCTCGCGTGGAACGCCACCATGCCCGAGATCCCGGTCGATGCGACGGTGAGTCTGGGCTACTCGGTGAAGGACATGCCCTCACGCTGAGGGGGTGTGCATCGCCGAACATCGCTTGCGGGCCCGACGAGCCGCGTTGTGCATCAGGGATTCACATAGGTGGTCTTGACCGTCGTGTAGAACTCGGCGGCGTAGCGCCCCTGCTCGCGCGGGCCATGGCTCGAAGCCTTGCGCCCGCCGAACGGCACGTGCGGGTCGACCCCGGCCGTCGGTGCATTGACCATCACCATGCCGGCCTGCAGGTGGCGCTTGAAGTGCGCGGCCAGCTTCAGCGAGGTCGTGCACACGCCGGACGACAGGCCGTAGTCGGTGTCGTTGGCAAGCATCAGCGCCTCGTCGGTGTCGCGCGCGCGGATCACCGAGGCCACGGGGCCGAAGATCTCCTCGCGGTTGATGCGCATGCGGTTTTCGGTGTCGACAAACAGCGCCGGCTGCAGATAAAAGCCCGGCCGGCCGGCCACCTCGGCCAGGGCCTCGCCGCCGAAGACCAGGCGCGCGCCCTCGTTGCGTCCGATGGCGATGTAGTCGGTGTCCTGCTTGAGCTGCGTGGCGTCGACCACCGGGCCGATGGCCGTCTTCGGGTCGCGTGCGTCGCCCACGACGAGGGTCTTGAGCTTCTCGACCATCGCGGCCACGAAGCGGTCGTGAATGCCTTGCGTGACGATCAGCCGTGACGAGGCCGTGCAGCGCTGCCCGGTGGAGAAAAACGCGCCGTTGATCGCACAGGCCACCGCAAGGTCGAGGTCCGCGTCGTCAAGCACCACGAGCGGGTTCTTGCCGCCCATCTCGAGCTGGAACCGGGCCATCGGCCCGCGCCGGCCGATGCACGCCTGCGCCACCTTGCGGCCGGTCGCTTCCGAGCCGGTGAAGCTCACCGCCGCGACGCGGGCGTCGTCAAGCAGCGCATCGCCGATGTCGCGCCCACGGCCCATCACGAGGTTGAAGGTGCCCGCCGGCAGGCCTGCGCGGCTGAGGATCTCGGCCAGTGCCCAGGCACTGGCCGGCACCGCCTCGGCCGGCTTGAAGACGACGGCGTTGCCACAGGCCAGCGCCGGCGCGATCTTCCAGGCGGGAATGGCGATGGGGAAGTTCCACGGCGTGATGATGCTCACCACGCCCACCGGCTCGCGGGTGATCTCCACCGACATGCCGGGACGGGTCGATGGCACGAGCTCGCCGCCAGCACGCAGCGTCTCGCCAGCAAAAAACTTGAAGATCTGCCCGGCGCGCACGACCTCGCCGACCGCCTCGGCGAGCGTCTTGCCTTCCTCGCGCGCGAGCAGGTCGCCGAGTTCGTCCTTGCGTGCCAGGATCTCCTGGCCGACCGCATCGAGCACCTCGAAGCGACGCTGCGGCGTGGCGGCCGCCCAGAGCGGTTGCGCGGCCTGGGCTGCTGCGACCGCCGCCTGCGCCTGTGCGGCATCGGCACGCGCGTACTGGCCGATCACGTCGCGCGTGTCCGATGGGTTGATGTTGTCGGCGGCGCTGCCGCCCTCGACCCACTCGCCCGCGATGTAGTTGCGTTTCATCATCACCCTCGTTGCTGTCGGGAGGCGGTCGACGGGCGTCGCTCCGCGTGACGCGCGCGAGCGGATGCAGCCGCCTTGCGCCGTCTCATCCCCTGCGCGCCTTGCGCAGGTTGTCCTTGAAGCGCTCGGGCACACGTTCGTCGAAGCCCAGCGCCACGCGACGCACTTCGGGGCTGTCGGTGGGCGCGTGGCCCACGCCAAGCGTGGCGGCACGCGGTGCGTCGATCGCGGCCACCGTGCCGCGGACGCGGCCGATGCCGGTGACCTCGCACTCGACGACATGGCCCGGATCGACGCTGCGCGAATGGCAGGGTGTGCCCATCAGGATCACGTCGCCGGGCAGCAGCGTGATGTGGCGTGCGAGGTCGGCGATCACGTAGTGCGGGCCCCAGATCGTTTCGTCGCCGATGTGCGCCTCCTGCACGACCAGGCCATCGACATAGGTGCGCAAGGTCTGCTCGAACAGGTTCACGCCGCGCACCAGGCCCGGGCCGATCGGCAGCAGCGTGTCGGCGCCCTTGACACGCAGCATGCTGCCCTGGTCGGTGTCGCGGAAGTCCTGCAGCCCCATGTCGAGCGCCGGGCAGAAACCTTCGATGTAGTCCCAGGCCTCGTCAGGCGTGACGTTGCGGCAGGTGCGGCCGATCACGACTGCATATTCGCCCTCGTAGTTGAGGTACTTGCAGTCCGCCGGCTTCAGGATCTGCCCGTCGTGCCCGTTCAGCGCGGTCGTGGGCTTCATGAAGTAGGTCGGCGTCTCGGTGGGGCGCGGCTGGTTGCGCGTCTCCAGGCTACGCGAGCTGTACGAGATGTGCACGGCAACGATCTTGCTCGGCTCGACCGGCGGCAGGTAGGCCAGCGCGGCGGCGTCGAACAGCCGGCCGTCGTCCAGCCGCAGGCGGCCCGCGTCGGGCCCGCTCTCGACCAGCGTGCCCCAGAACGCGCTGCCGCCGATCAGCGCCCGCCGGCGCTCGATGCGCGGGCCACGCATGACGGCAGGCAGTTCGGAGAAGGGAAACTCGAAGTTCATGCCTGGCTCCCGGTGTCGAACCACATGTGGATGTTGCCGGTGCCACGCGCGTTCTCGTAGGCCGACAGCGCCTCGCCCGGGGCCCGGCAGGCCGAGCCGCCAAGCGCGCCCACCATCTGCAGGTAGTGCGCGCCAAACGCCTCCCACGGCAGCTTGCGGTATTCGTCCTGCCAGCGATCGAGCACCAGGTCGTGCCGGCCCTGCTCGAGGAACGCGATGGCGCGCTTGTCGCTCTCGATGTTTTCGGGGCGCGAGACGTTGCTCTCGTGGAAGATGCGCGGGTGGTTGGGCCTCCAGTCGATCGGGTTGAACTTGTGGCTCATTGCCCCCGAGGCAAGCAGCACGGCGCGCAGCCCGCTGCGGCGGATCGCCTCGCCGATCGCCTCGCCCGAGCGCACGAAGTGCGGCCAGTCGCAGTTCTGGCACGAGCTCGCGCTGAGCACCGGGATGTCCGCATGCTCCAGGCGCAGTTGCTTGATCAGATTGATGGTCGCATAGTGCCGGCCCAGCTCGGGGTGGCAGATCGCACGGTTGTAGCCGCCGCGCTCGCGCGAGACGGCCTCGATCTCGAGCGCAAGCGCCGGATGGCCGCGGTAGTCATAAGGCACACCGTGCAGGTACCACGGCATCTCGTCGGAGATGTAGGTGCCGCTGTAGCGCGCGCCGCCATCAACGAGGTGGTAGCCGGTCGTGAACCAGTGCGAGTCGAAGATGACGACCACGTCCGGCGCGGCCGCGGCGATGCGCTCGCGCAGCCGTGCGTAGCCGGCGATGAGGTCCGAGTCGGCCCCGGCGCCTTGCAGCACGCGAAATTCCTCGCACTGCATCAGGCCGGGGTGGTGCGAGACGAGCGCAGCACCGACGATGTGTCCGTTCATGTGATGTTCCTGTAGAAGTTGTGCAGTTCAGGCGCCGGCAGGGCCGACCCACAGGCGGCGGCGCTCGGCGAGCGGGTCGGCGACAACACGCGGAGTGGTCGTACCAGACCGGCGCGCCGGCGGTAACCCGGTCCTCTGCGTAGCGCAGTATCGGAATGCGGGCAGTCTTGTCGGACTCGATCGCCGCCATCTCCAGGTGGTGAGCGTCAGGTCGCCGGCTGAGCCGGCCAGCACGCTGCGTGGGGTTGGAAATGCGGATGTCATCGATGATTCCTCCGATCAGTGGACACACCGGCTCAACGCTGGCTGAAGCTGGCGCGGAACGGTTTTTTCGGCACGACCACGTCCTTCACGTCGCAGAAGAACTCGAAGCTCCAGTCGCCGCCCTCGCGGCCGACCCCGCTGCGCTTGATGCCGCCAAACGGCGCGGCAAGGTCGCGGATGCCGAAGCTGTTGACCCAGATGAACCCGGTTCGCACACGCTCGGCCACCGCCGTCGCATGCGCCGTCTCGCCGTAGCACACGCCGCCCAGGCCGTAGTCGGTGCCGTTGGCCAGCGCGATGGCCTCGTTGTCGTCGGTGAAGGTCTGCAGGGTCAGCACCGGGCCGAAGACCTCGTTCTGCACGATCTCGTCGTGCTGGTCGACGTGGGTCAGCATCGTGGGCTGGTAGTACTGCGCGCCGAAGGGATGCATCGCACCGCCCCACAGCACGCGCGCGCCGCCTTCGACCGCCCGATCGACGAAACCCTTCACGCGTTCGAGCTGGCGCGGGTGGATCACCGGGCCGACCTCGGTCGATTCCTCGCGCGGATCACCGACATTCAGCCGCTCGACGTAGCCGCGCATCGCCTCGATGAAACGCTCTGCGATGCGCTCGTGCACCAGGAAGCGTGTGCCCGCCAGGCAGACCTGGCCTGCGTTGCGGTACATCAGCGCGCCGGTGGCCGCGGCGTTGTCGAGGTCGGCGTCCTCGAGCACGATGAACGGGCTCTTGCCACCCAGCTCCAGGCTGCACGGCACCAGGTTGGCGCCGGCCGCCTGGGCGATCCAGCGTGCGGTGGGCACGCTGCCGGTGAACGACACCCGCGCGATGCGCGGGTCGCTGACCAGTCTTGCGCCGGCCGTCTTGCCGGCGCCCTGCACGACATTGAAGACACCGGGCGGCAGGCCGGCTGCATGGGCCGCGTCGGCCAGCAGCGAACAGGTCAGCGGCGCCCACTCGGGCGGTTTGAGCACGCAGCAGTTGCCCGCCGCAAGCGCCGGCCCGAGCTTCCAGGTCGACAGCAGCAGCGGCGAGTTCCACGGCGTGATGATCACCACCACACCGGCCGGGTCGTGCCGCACCAGGTGCTGCGCCTGCGGGGTGTCGATCGGTCGGTCCTGCAGGCCCAGCGCATGCTCGGCGAACCAGGTGAGGTTCAGCATCGCGCGCGGCACCACGCCGTGCCGCATGCGCGACAGCAGCACGCCGGCGTCGTTGCTCTCGAGCACGCAGAACGCGTCGGCGCGTTTGCCGATCTCTTCAGCAAAACGGTCCAGCAGCGGCTTGCGCTCGGCCGCACTCAGCGCGCTCCATGCGGGGAAGGCGCGCTCGGCGGCCCGGATGGCGGCATCGACGTGTTCGTCCAGCCCTTCGGCCACCTGGCCAAGCAGGCGCTGGTCGATCGGGCTGAACAGCTCGAAGGTCTGCGCCGAGGCAACGCGCCGGCCATCGATGTAGTGGTCCGGCGAGACTTCGACACCGGCGACGTTGAGCAAGGGGGAATTCATCTCAGTTCTCCATGCCGCCGAAGCGGCACCCGCGATGCATGAAGCAGGCCGAGCCAGGCGGACACCGCGGATCCGGATTTGCCGGTCCGCTGGTGTGCCTTGCAGGGCGCGCGTCAGCGCGCAGGGGTGGGTTCATCTCACGAATCAGCGGTGAAACCGATGGTCTTGATCAGCGGTGCCCAGCGTTCGGTGTCGCGCTTGAGCAGCGCCCCGAGTTCGGCCGGCGTCGAGCCCTTGGCCTCCAGGCCCATCTGCGCGAGCGACTCCACGACCTCGGGCACGGTGAGCACCTTGCCCAGCGCCTCCGACAGCTTCGCCACCGCCGCCGGCGGCGTCTTGCCCGGCGCGAACACACCGAACCATTCATCGAACACGATGTCCTTGAAGCCCTGCTCGGCGTAGGTCGGCACGTCGGGCGCAAAGCGGCTGCGTTTCTCGCCGGAGGTGGCGATCAGGCGCACCTTGCCGGTGGGCAGATGCTGCAGGAACTCGCCGATCGGCCCGGACACGGCGGCCACCTGCCCGCCCATCAGGTCGACGATGGCCGGCTGCGTGCCGCGGTAGGGGATGTGCTTGAGGTCCAGGGCCGCGGCGCGGCTGAACAGTTCGGCCACGAAGTGCGGCACCGAACCGGCGGCCGGGCTGCCGAAGTTGGCCAGCGACGGGTTGGCCTTGCACCAGCCAACGAAGTCCTTCAGCGTGCGCACCGTCGGCGGCACCATCGGCCCCACCGCCAGACCGAAGTCGAACCGGACCGCCAGCGAAACCGGCGCGAAGTCTGCCGCCGGGTCATAGGGCAGCTTCTTGTAGGTGTTCGGGTAGATGCCGAGCATGGACATCGGTGTCACGACCACGGTCAGCCCGTCCGGGGTGGCCGTCTTCAGCGCGGACAGTGCGATCTGGCCGCCCGCGCCGGTGCGGTTCTCGACCACGACGGACTTGGCCACCACGTCGCGCAGCCGGTCGGCGATGCGGCGGGCCGTCACGTCGACCGTGCCGCCGGCGGCAAAGCCGGCAAAGATGCGGGCGGTCTCCGGCAGGCCCTGGGCGCGGGCGAACCGGGTGAATGCCAGGGCGCCGGAGGCGGCGAGGAAGTGGCGGCGGTGCAGTGTCATGGGGATGTCTCCGTGTGGGGGGTCGGGTCGGGCGCAAGCAGCTTGCCCGGGTTCATCAGGTTCATCGGATCGAGCGCCGCCTTCACGGCATGCATCAGGCGCAGCTCGACGGCCGACTTGTAGCGGGCCGACTCGTCGCGCCGCAGCAGGCCCAGGCCATGCTCGGCGGAGATCGATCCGGCCGCGGCATGCACCGCGTCGTGCACACATCGGTTCACCGGCCCTTCAAGCGCGGCGAACGCCTGGGCCGACATGCCGTCGGCAGGCGGCGAGAAGTTGAAGTGCAGGTTGCCGTCACCCAGATGGCCAAAGACCACCGGGCGCAGCGCGGGCCACTCCGTTTCGACGGCTGCCAGCGTGCTGGTGATGAAGTCGGGGATGCGTGCGATCGGCAGTGCGATGTCGTGCTTGATCGTCGGCCCTTCGGCGCCCTGCGACTCCGAGATGTCCTCGCGCAGTGCCCACAGGCTGCGGAACTGGGCGAGGCTGGTCGACACCGCCGCGTCAACGGCAAGGCCTGCCTCGAAGGCTGCTTCCAGCACCGCCTCGACCTGCGCCACGAGGGTGGCTTCGTCCTCGCCCGCGCTGGCTTCCATCAGCACGTACCAGGCCGAGGCCTGAGCCAGCGGCCGGCGTGCGCTCGGCACATGGCGCTCGACCAGCTGCAGGCAGGTCTCGCTGAGCAGCTCGAAGGCCGTCAGCGACGCGCCGAGCCGCGCCTGCGCACGGGCGAGCAGCTGCAGCGCATCGTCCGGCGACGCCACGGCAACCAGGGCGGCCACCTGGGCCGCCGGCCGCGGGAACAGCTTGAGCACCGCGGCGGTGATGATGCCCAGCGTGCCTTCGCTGCCGATGAACAGATCGCGCAGGTCGTAGCCGGTGTTGTCCTTGCGCAGCGCGCGCAGGCCGTCCCACAGTTCGCCCTCGGCCGTCACGACCTCCAGGCCCAGGCACAGGTCGCGCGCATTGCCGAACCGCAGCACCTGCACGCCGCCGGCATTGGTGGCGAGGTTGCCGCCGATCGTGCAGCTGCCCTGCGCCGCCAGGCTGAGCGGGAACAGGCGATCCACCCCCTGCGCCGCCTCCTGCACCTGCTGCAGCGTGACGCCGGCCTCGACCGTGATCGTCTGCCCGATGGGGTCGATGGCACGCACGCGGTTCAGGCGTGCCGTCGACAGCACGATGGCGCGCCCCTGCACGTCCGGCGTTGCGCCACCTGACAAGCCGGTGTTGCCGCCTTGGGGCACGATCGCAACACGGTTCGCCACGCACCAGCGCACGACCGCGGCGACGTCGGCCGCGCTGTCGGGCTGGGCCACCGCCAGCGCCTGCCCGGTCCACTTGCGACGCCAGTCCGTCAGGAACGGCGCCATGTCGGACGCGTCGGTGTGCAGGCGGCCGGCAAAGGCGGCACGCAGGTCGACGAGGTTCATCGGGCCCATCCCCGCGCGCGGGGACGCGGTGCAAGCAGGACGTGCAGGAGGCGCTGGCTCATCGAAGGTCTCCGGATCGTTGCGGATCCGATCGTGCGGATCGCGTGTTGATGGAGCGCAAGTGTCCGGTCCGACCTGCGGTTCGGACAACCAATCGATCTGGACCGGTCATCAAGCACTGCTTGATAATCGCCGCCATGGCTTTCACCCGACTCACGCTGCGCCAGATCGAGGTCTTCATCGCCGTCGCCGAGGTCAGCAGCTTCACGACGGCCGCCACGCGTGTGGGACTGACCGCACAGGCGGTCAGCCAGCTGGTGGCCGAACTCGAAGGCGTGCTGGGCTTCCGGCTGTTCGACCGCACGACGCGCAAGGTCGAGCTGTCCAGCGCGGGGCGCGACTTCCTCGCCTCGGCCGAGACCCTGCTGCGCCACGCCCGTGCGGCCGAGAGTGCGGCCGCCGACGTGCGCCACCGCGCCTCCGGTGTCGTGCGCATCGGCGCCCCGCTGGTGCTGGCTTCGGTCGTGCTGCCAGTGGCGATCCGCGATTACGTCGCTCAGCGTCCGAAGGTGGTCGTGCGCATCCGCGACGTGGCGGTCGACAACCTGGTCGACGCGGTGGCCGCCGGTGACGTCGACCTCGCGATCGGGCCCGACCGTGTCACGGGCTCGCAGGTGATGGCCCAGGCGCTGTTCGACAGCGCCTGGGTGCTGTGGTGCGCCAAGGACCACGCGCTGGCGCGGCGCCGCGGCGCCATCAGCTGGAGCGACCTGCGGGAGGTGCCGCTGGTTGCCGCAGGCCGTGACCATGAGCGCAGCGTGGCCCAGATGCGGCTCAGCGCGCCCGAGGGGGAGCGGGTGACGCCGGTGGACGTGGTCGACAACATCACCACGGCGCTGGGCATCGCCGCGCAGGGCACCGCGGCCACGCTGGCCCCGGCCTACGTCGCCGTGATGGCCAGGCTGCTCGGCCTGCAGATGCGGCGGGTCGTGGCCCCGGAGACCGTGCGCACGGTCTGCCTCTACCGGCCGTCGGGCCGGGCACTGTCACCGGCGGCGGAAGGCTTCGCCGAGTTCCTGACGGGGTGGATGCCGAAGTGGCATGCGGCGCAACAGCGCCAGCGCGCCCGCGCTGCGACGTTGCGCTGAACCCGTCGAGGGGCCAGAGGTGACGCGGCAGGCCGGAAGGCGCTCAGTAGCCGGTCGAGGCTGACGGCGCCGCCGCCGTGGCCCGAAAGGCTGCAGCCAGGCTGCGGGTCGCTCGTGCAAGCAGGGTCGCATCGACCCCGACCGCCACAAACCGCGCGCCGAGCGCGATGTAGTGGCGTGCCAGCGCCTCGTCGACCGTCAGGATGCCCGGCGCCTTGCCGGCGGCCAGGATGCGGCCGATCGCGCCGTCGATCGCCGCGCGCACGTCGGGATGGGTGGGGTTGCCGAGGTGGCCCATCGATGCGGACAGGTCCGCCGGGCCGATGAACACACCGTCGACGCCATCCACCGCCGCGATGGCGTCGATCTGCGCCATCGCCTCGGCCGTCTCGACCTGCACCAGCAGGCAGATGCGCTCATTCGCTTCGTGCAGGTACTGCGGGTAGGACGACCAGCGCGACGATCGCGCCAGCCCGCTGCCGACCCCGCGCATGCCCTGCGGCGGGTAGCGTGTGGCTCGCACCAGCGCGCGTGCGTGCTCGGCGCTTTCGACCATCGGCACCAGCAGGGTGGTCGCGCCGATCTCCAGCACCTGCTTGATCAGTGCCGCATCGCCGTGCGGCACGCGCACCACCGGATGCACCGGGTAAGGCGCCACCGCCTGCAGCGTGCCGAGCATCGAGCGCAGGTCGTTCGGCCCGTGTTCACCGTCGACAAGCAGCCAGTCGAACCCTGCGGTCGCACACAACTCGGCGGTGTACGGGTCGCCCAGGCCGAGCCACAGACCGATGCGTGCGCCGGGTTCGGCGATCGCCTGCTTGAAGGTGTTGGGGGGTGCTTGCATGGTGTCAGTTCTCGCCTTGCCGCCTCGAATGGGCGAAGCCCGAAAGGCCTCTGGATGTCATCTCGGTGGCGCCACCGCACTGTGCGGCCGAACCCGGGGGCTCCCTCTCCCGCTTGCGGGAGAGGGGTGGTACAGCGTCACTGCCCGGGCCAGGGCCGCGGCTCCCTCTCCCGCTTGCGGGAGAGGGCTGGGGAGAGGGTCGGCGCTGAAGACCCTCCTCCCTCGCTTTCCCCCGCTTTCCCCCGCTTTCCCCCGCTTTCCCCCGCTTTCTTCCGCCCTCTCCTGCAAGCGGCAACAGGGGCCCGATTAGCGAGCCTTGGCAGAGATTGTTTCAGACGAAGCGCACCGAGATCGACCCGAGCGGCCCGTAGTCTGCGTGAAAGGTGTCGCCGGCCGCGCAGGCGACCGGCCGTGTGAACGAGCCACCCAGCACGATCTCGCCGGCTGCGAGCCCTTCGTCATAGGGCGCGAGCTTGTTCGCCAGCCAGGCCACCCCCTGGCCCGGGTGGTTGAGCACCGCGGCACCAAGCCCTGACTCCTCGATCACGCCATTCTTGTAGAGCAGCGCACCGGCCCAGCGCCAGTCGACCGCGTCGGGCCGCATCGGCCGCCCGCCCAGCACGATGCCGGCGTTGGCTGCGTTGTCGGCGATCGTGTCGAGCACCTTGCGCGGCGCCTGGGTGTGCCGGTCGAACTGCTCGATGCGCGCGTCGATCAGCTCGAGCGCGGGCACCACGTAGTCGGTCGCGTTGAGCACGTCGAACAGCGTCACCCCGGGGCCCTTCAGCGGCCGCGCCAGAATGAAGGCGAACTCGACCTCGAAGCGCGGCACGATGAAACGCGCCGCCTCGACCTCGCTACC
This sequence comes from uncultured Comamonadaceae bacterium, assembly GCA_946482595.1. The sequence continues at coordinate 3,782 of CAMLSD010000006.1, read as the reverse complement.
GTCACGCAGCAGCATGCTGTCGAGCAGCGTGCCGTAGTCGGGTTCGGTGATCTGCGAGGCGATCTGCATCGCACGCGAGGTCAGCCCGATCTTGTGACCGATCACGCCGCGGCCGGCCTCACGCTGCAACCGCACCCACTCGCGCTGGATTGCATAGCTGTCGGCGATCTCCATCTGCGGATGGCGCCTGGAGAAATGCTCGACCTGCACTCGCGTGCGCTCGGCCTGGTCGAGTTCGCGCGCAAGCGCGGCATGGAGTGAAGGATCGAGCATGGCTTGTCAGGTCGTCGAAGGTTCGGTCATTGTCCTGCGGCCCCAACAGCCTCACAAACAAGCGAATCGTGAGCACTGTCAAGCATCGCTTGAAGATCCGTTCACGCCGCCGCCACGCCGGTCCGTCGTCGACATGGGCGGCGTGGCCAGGTTGCGGTTGTCCGAGGTGACGCAGGCCGCGCCGGCCTGGGGCGCGCTGGGCGTGCGCGAGGTGACGCTGATCCCGCCCAGCGACGGGTGCACGGGTTTGTGCGCACGGTGGCACAGGAGCAGCTCAAGCTGGCGATGAGGGAGTGATGTGCGGGGCCAGGGCCTGCAGGATGGGCGCGTCGTTGGGATGGGTCACCACCTGGGCCAGGTGCTGCGGCGGCACCAGCATCACGGCCTGGGTTTCCCAGCCCATGTCGGCGGGGTTGCCGGCAACGCGCTGCGCCAGCCAGCTATTGTGACGGTCGCGTTCCACACGAAACGAGGAGGAGCCCTTCTGAGCGTGGACGATTTCAGCGCCGAGCAGTGCTGATCCGTGCAATCGATAGCGGTGCATGACCGCGCTCGACGAAGTTTGCCAACTGAACACACTCAAGCGCCGGCAGCAATTCGTTCGATCCAAAGAGTCCTCGGCCGCCCCGCTTGGAAACAAGATAGGGGTGATGAAGGACGGAGAAGAGACCGTCCGGATCGCATACGTCCAGACCGACACACGCAAAGAGATCAGGATGTGGAGACACAGCCTTTGCCTCACGCCCAAGGTGCGCGGCCCAGAACTCTGCGATGTCTCTCGGAATCTCGATCGCTATCAGATCGCAATCGCTGCGTGCCAGCACAAAATCAACCAGGGTCTTCAACAGGCCCTCGTCTTCCACGGTCAGAAGTCGATAGAGATTTTCATTTATTCCCAGAGACTGCCTGACCTCATGCAGCGGCGCGTCAGCCACTTGCCACTCACCACCATCAACTGTCTTAACGCCACCCCAAGGCCATGTTCGCAGGTCGTACCCGATGCACTTCCAGTTCATGCGTCACCTGACATTCTGCGTCAACCAAATCGCATAAGAACTGCACGCTCGTGCGTTAATGGGCGTGCAGTTATACGTATCGCTCCTCCGTCTATTCCAGAAGCAATGGCCAGAAGGGGTCGGATTCATTTGCCAAGTGTGAACGTGAGGGATCTGCGGCGCAAGTCTATTGCCATCAATAGTCGGCCCTGCAAAATTCAGCCTCGAGAAGCGGCACCCGACGAGGGAGTGGGGGAGGCGGTCCTCAGGGGTGCGGACATCGTAGCCAGCAGCCATGCCAACAGCACCAGCACAGGCGCAAGAAGGCCCCGCAGGCCCAGGCGCACGATGGCGCGCAGCAGCCAGCGGATGTTGTAGCCGGCTGCGCACAGCACAGCATGCAGCGCGTCGCCCGTTGGGCCGATGAGCCAGTACCGGTCCATGGCGTTGTCGTGCTTGAGGTGGCCGATGGCCGGCTCCACCGCCTGGCGGCGCTTGAGGTCACGGCGTTGGCGGTCGGCCAGGCTCTTGAGCTTGCCGCGGTGGACGATCTGCACCTCCGGCTTGGCAGACACGTCCTCGGTCAGGATTGCCACCTGCTCGAGCTGCTCGGCCAGGATGTGGCCGTCATAGGGGTTGCCAGGGAAGCTGCGCGCGCCCACCATCAGGCCGTGCTTGTGCGTGATGGCCACGCTGACCTTCACGCCGAACTCGTAGGGCTTTCTGGCCTTGCCCTTGCCGATGCAGTCAACCTCCGGCGCGTGCAAGGCGTACAGCTTGTGCTTGTCCTTCGGCTTCTGGGTGCGGATGCGCTCGGCGCGCTGCATCAGGGTTTGCAGATTCGGCAGTGTCAGCGCCGTGGCCTCGCTGGCTTGCCCGATCTTGCGCCCGACCTCGCGCAGCACGATGCCAAGGATCGTGCGCTGGCGTTTGACCACCCGGCGCAGGCGCTTGAACTGCTTGGCGTGGGCGTAACCGCCGGCCTTGCGCCGCAGCGTCTTGCCCTCCTTGGCAAAGGTCTGCTTCAGGGCGATGCCTGCGCGCCGGGCGGCGGCCACCACCTTGTGGCGGGCGATCTCCAGCAGGCGCGAGTCCACCGGGTGGGCGATGGCCTTCTCCTGCACCGTGGTGTCGACGATCAGGCGTTCGAACTCGGCGGGCCTGACGGCCTTGGAGGTGACGGCCGTGTCGATGGTGGCGTTGAGCAGTTCTTCCACGCCGGCCTCGCCGACGGCGCTGCGAAAGCGTCCGATCTGCGTGGCATCGCACGGCAGGCGCGGCTCGTAGAACGTCATGCCGCTGAGGTGCTGCCAGACCACGCGCTCGGCCCAGCGCTGCACCAGTTCCTCGTCACTTTGCTTGTAGGCGTGCTTGAGGTACGGCAGGCTGGCCATCAACCGGATGGGCAGGCGCGGGCGGCCTGCTGCTGCAACGCCGGTGCCTGCGACCTGCACGGACGGGCCGAACAGGTCGTCCTGGGCAATGGCCCGGCCTTCACGCACCTGCCGGGCAAAGTGCGGTGCCAGTGCCGCCTCGATCTGCGCCCAGGGCAGCCGGCTGGCCAGCACGGCCAGCGGGTGGCGCAGGTCGATCATCTCGGCCAGCGGTTGGCGGAAGAAATCAGTGCTCTGAACAGGACCGGACATCGGCAGGACTCCCAGAGATCAGCTCCCTCTGCCAGCATTCTCGCGGGATCCATCTCTTGACGGAACCTGCTCAGACCCAGTGTTCATGCGGGTCGCTGAGGTTTTGCAGGGCCGACGACATACGTGAAATGTTCAGGCGCCAGCTCATGAACCTGGGAGCAGCCCTGAAGGAGAGCCCGCAAAAGGCCCGCGCCGCGGTAGCCGAGATCATCGGCCACGTTCAGCTCGATCTGTGCGGCGAAGACGGCAAGGAAGCGTGGGCCGAAATGCAAACCGACCGGCTCGCCGAGGTGGCGACCGGTCGGTCTATATCGGTGGTTGCGGGGGCTGGATTTGAACTTTGGGCTATGAGAGCGAAAACCCCCCGTCTGTCACAGTAGGTTTATCCAAAGCTTGATCGGTGGCTATCGGTGTCTGCTGGCGTTTTTCATACTTGGGCGATTCACTGGTCGTTGTGACGAAGCACACCGACTCACACCGCCTGACGTCCAGTGACTGTCACGCAGAATACTCGCGCCGGAGGACCCCGGTCAACGCTTGAGACCCAATTTCTGACCATTGGTCGCAGGCGACGACTGCGCCCGATCGGCGTGATACGTAGGGTTTGCTGTGTTTGTCACGGCCCGGTTTGCATGCCGATTCGAACACGCTCGCAGATGCAGGGAAGCCCCGCTCGGAACGGATAATCGACGAACCACACGGACGGTTTGGACGGTGTGTCACACTGCCATCAAGCCGGAGTGCATGCCCCGCTTTTCCGGTCAACCGAGTCGCTGATGTGCCACGACGAGCGGACGTGCCCTTGTCTTCACGGTGACGACAGGCGGCCAGAAGCCTCAACGGCCTTCGCCCAGCGACGAATCGTCGC
>CAMLSD010000005.1 GCA_946482595.1 uncultured Comamonadaceae bacterium | reverse complement strand
CTGGTGCTGGTGCTGGTGCTGGTGCTGGTGCTGGTGCTGGTGCTGGTGCTGGTGCCGGAGCCGGAGCCGGAGCCGGAGCCGGAGCCGGAGCCGGAGCCGGAGCCGGAGCCGGGCCGCTGAACCTTGCCGTGATCGTGCGTGCCTGATTGTTGTAGACCTTGCAGACCGGCGAGGACCCGGTGCATGCACCTTGCCATCCGAGGAACACTGCCCCGCGGCTGGGCACGGCCTTGAGGGTGATGCTCGTGAGCCTGCCGAAGGTCGCAGTGCAGGGCGCTGCTTGCGGGGTGCAACTCAGGCTGGCCGGCACACCTGCCACCGTGCCGTTGCCCGTCACGTTGACCGTCACGATCCGCGAGGAATAGATTGATTGCGATGTCTCGGTGCCGGCCGAACTTGCGGACTCTCCCGCGTCGTCGCTGATTCCGCCGCCGCAGCCGGCGATGGCCAAGGCAATAACCGACAGACCAAACTGCTTCGCGACGTGCATTCGGGGCTCCCCATCATCGATGGCAACCTGACCTGCCGGGTCGGTCACCGCGTGCCGACGATGGATCGCGTCCGCCGCCGGTCCGAATTTTTGTGCGGGGACGATACATCAGCCGCACGCGCCGGGGTGTGTCAATGTGTTGGACGCGGCTGCGCGTCCCCTCACAGTGCAGCGAGTTCGTGCCGAGTGGCAAAAGAAAGAGCCGCGCGTCCTGCGACGGGCGGCTCGGGTTCCGAACGGCCTGGTGCTGCTCGACATCAGGCCGCGGCAGGCCCGATGCCGACAGCGATCAGCCGAGCGCTGGCGTACTGTTCTCGCTGGGAGACGAGGCCGGCATCGTGTCGAACGGCAGCTTGAACTGGGAGAGGTCCTTGCGGGTCTCGACCAGCACCAGCGGACCTTCGTCGATCGCGACCACCGGCTTGCGCTGGCGCGGCACGTGCACGGGAGTGGGCATGCTGGCGATGCTTTCCTGCGCGGCCCGCACCTTGTCGGCGTCGGAGTTGACCCATTCCAGGCCGGCGCCGGCTGCGATCTGCGCCAGTTCGTCCAGTGGCAGCACATAACGCGGCACCTGCGCCTGCATGACCGGTGCGGGAGCGGCCACCTGGGCAGCGAGTTCACGGACCGGTACCTGCGGGGTCGGCGCGGCAGCCACCTCACCGTCGGCAGGTGGCATGCTGTCTTCGGCGATCGGGGTCACCGGCATGGCGGCGTCGTCACCGTTGAGGGATGGCGCGCCCTCGCGGTCGCGGCGCTCGCGGCGGAAACGATCGCGGCCACGGCCGCGACGTCCTTCACGGGCCTCGCCCTCTGCACCACCTGCGGCGGTGTCGTCGGCGGTCTTGACGCCAGCGTCATTGCCGGGTTCGGTGCTCGGCTCAGTCTGGGTCAGCGCCTGCGCGGCGAGACCCTGCACGTCGCCAGGCAGTGCCGCGGCAGGTTCGGCGCCGGCTTCCTCGGGCAGGCCTTCGGCGCCCTGCTCGATGCCCTCGACCTGGCCGGCCTCGCGATCACGGCGACCACGGCCACCGCGGCGGCGGCGGCGACCGTCGCGTTGGCCTTCAGCGGCTTCCGCAGCCCCGTCTTGCGGGATGGTGTCGACAAAACCTGGCTCGGCCGTCGCCACGGCATCGCTGGGCTCGACGGCGGGTGGTGCCTCGCGCTCGGGGCGAGGTCCGCGGCGCCCTTCCTGACGGCCGCCTTCCTGGCGTTCCCCACGGTCAGCGCGTTCTCCACGTTGCGCGCGCTGGCCTTCCTGGCCCTCACCACGGGCCTCACGGGGCTCACGCGGCTCCCGGGGTTCACGCGGCTCGCGCTCACGGCGCGGCTCCTGGGTGCGGGCCTCGGTCTGCACCTCGGTGCCCTCGGGCCGTTCGGCGCGCTCCTGGCGACCACGACCTTCACGACCTTCGCGCTGCCCCCTTTCGCGGCCACCGTCACGCGCTTCCTTGCCGTCGCGGCGACCGTCACGGCCGCCATCACGGCCCCCATCGCGCCCTCCACGGCGATTGCCATCGCCACGCGACTCACCACCCCGCTCGCCGCGGCGGTTGTTGTTGTCGCGGCCTTCACGGACCGGCGCTGCGGCTGGCGTGGCGACTGCGGCCGGGGCGGGCGCGCTGGCCTGCACCGGGCGATCACCCATGCCGAACAGGTTGCGCAGCCAGCCGAAGAAACCGCCGGAAGCGGGCACTGGGGCCACCACAGGCGCGGGGGCCGGGGCGGCGACCGGCGCGGGTGCGGCCACTGGTTTCGGTGGTGCGACGGGCGCCGGCTGCTCGGGCAGGATGCCCTTGATCACCGGCTCCTGCTTGGACTTGCCCTTGTCGCTGGCGTCGCGGCGACGGGTGATGCCCACCTCGTCCTCCGGCTCCTCGATCATCGTGTAGCTGGCCTGGAGGTTTTCCAGGCGAGGATCGTCGTGGCGCAGGCGTTCGAGCTTGTAGTTCGGCGTCTCGAGGTGCTTGTTGGGCACCAGCAGCACCGTCACACGCTGCTTGAGCTCGATCTTGGTGATTTCGGTGCGCTTCTCGTTCAGCAGGAAGCTGGTCACCTCGACCGGCACCTGCACATGCACGGCGGCGGTGTTTTCCTTCATGGCCTCTTCCTGGACCATGCGCAGGATCTGCAGCGCGCTCGATTCGGTGTCGCGGATGTGGCCGGTGCCATTGCAGCGCGGGCAGGTGATGTGGCTGCCTTCGCTCAGGGCCGGACGCAGGCGCTGGCGCCTCATTTCCAGCAGGCCGAACTTGCTGATCGAGCTGAACTGCACGCGGGCGCGATCCTGGCGCAGCGCGTCGCGCAGCCGCTGTTCGACCTCGCGGCGGTTCTTGGACTCCTCCATGTCGATGAAGTCCACGACGATCAGGCCGCCCAGGTCGCGCAGGCGCATCTGGCGGGCGATCTCGTCGGCCGCTTCCAGGTTGGTGCGGGTGGCCGTTTCCTCGATGTCGCCGCCGCGGGTGGCGCGTGCGGAGTTGACGTCGATCGACACCAGGGCCTCGGTGTGGTCGATCACGATGGCGCCGCCCGAAGGCAGGTTCACCGTGCGCGAGAACGCCGTTTCGATCTGGTGCTCGATCTGGAAGCGGCTGAACAGCGGCGCGTCGTCCCGGTAGCGCTTCACGCGATGCGCGTTGTCGGGCATCACGTGGTTCATGAACTGGCTGGCCTGATCGTAGATGTCGTCGGTATCGATCAGGATCTCGCCGATGTCGGACGTGAAGTAGTCACGGATCGCGCGGATCACCAGCGACGATTCCTGGTAGATCAGGAAGGCGCCCTTGCCGGCCCGGGACGCCTCGTCGATGGCCGTCCACAGCTTGAGCATGTAGTTCAGGTCCCACTGCAGCTCGGCTGCCGAGCGGCCGATGCCGGCCGTGCGGGCGATCAGGCTCATGCCCTTGGGGTATTCGAGCTGGTCGAGGTTTTCCTTCAGCTCCTCGCGGTCCTCGCCCTCGATGCGGCGCGACACACCGCCGCCTCGCGGGTTGTTGGGCATCAGCACCAGGTAGCGACCGGCCAGCGAGACGAAGGTGGTGAGCGCAGCGCCCTTGTTGCCGCGCTCTTCCTTTTCGACCTGGACAAGCAGTTCCTGGCCTTCCTTGATGGCGTCCGAGATGCGCGCGTTGCGCACGTCGGTGCCTTCCTTGAAGTACTGGCGGGAAATTTCCTTGAACGGCAGGAAACCGTGGCGATCTTCGCCGTAGTCGACAAAACAGGCTTCGAGCGAAGGCTCGACCCGGGTGACGACCGCCTTGTAGATATTGCCCTTGCGCTGTTCGCGCCCTTCGATTTCGGTTTCGAAATCCAGCAGTTTCTGGCCATCGACGATGGCCAGGCGACGCTCTTCCTGCTGCGTCGCATTGATCAGCATGCGTTTCATCTGCACTCCTTGGCCGGCCTGCAGGACAGGACCGGCTCACCAAGATGCCACCGCCGGCCGGATGCCCGGGGGTGGCTCACAGATGCACGAGAAACGTGGATGAACCGAAGGAATCGCCCTGGACTGCCGTGGTGCGGGAGGACCCGTCTCAGCAGCGTTGGCGCATGCGTGCAGGAACCAGCGGGACGGATGAGTCAGGCACGGGGGCCAGGGGGCCCGACTGCCGTACCGCAGGCCTGCCCGCCTCGGCGCGCACAGGCGCGCAGACCTCGCGACCGGCCATCGCGTGGCCGGGCAACAGGGCCCGGTTGTCGTGGCCTGCGAGGTTGGGGGGTGGTACCAGGGGGTTCATCCGCGGATGGTCACTGACGCGGGCAGGAGGCGGTGCTTGACGGTGCATGGACCGGCTGGGCCGGTTGTCTCGCAAGCGGTGCCGGCCTACTGCCGGAAAACCTTTGTTATGGGTTCGTGTTCTACGTTGGCTCTTCCGCAGGGACCGCCGACGACTGCCGCTTCACCTTGGGAAGAAGCCCGACGCCTTGGCCTGCGTTGCATCACCTCGTGACGTGCTGCAGGCCGGCCCGAAAGCCCGCGCGCAACGCGCCTTGCCACCCTGTGCTGGACGTGTTGACTGGCCCTCCGACGGGAGTGGCCGGGTAAACTCTTGAAAATCAAACACTTACAACACAAACGTGGTGCAACGGATTATAGGGGTGAAACAGCGGCCCCGACGCAGTGTCGCAAGGGGTGATTCACCGGCCCGTGCTGCACCCGCAGGCGGCGCCACCCGGGCGCCCGAGCACGCCCGGGCGGGCGTCGATCGTTCGCGCGTGCCGAAGTCCGCCGCGGGGGAGCGGCGCCCGGCGCCGCAGCCGCTCATGCCGGCCGAACCGGTCGTGCCGGCCGTCCAGCACCTCGTGATCGACGAGTCGGGGGCCGGTCAGCGGCTGGACAACTTCCTGATCCGCGTGCTCAAGGGCGTGCCCAAGACCCACGTCTATCGCATCGTGCGCAGCGGCGAGGTGCGCGTGAACAAGGGGCGCGCCGCAGCCGACACGCGGCTCGCACTGGGCGACGAGGTCCGGGTGCCGCCGGTGCGCCTGCCCGACCGGCGCGACACGCCACCGGCCCCCGCGCGTGAGTTCCCGGTGGTCTACGAAGACGACCACCTCCTGGCCGTCAACAAGCCGGCGGGCGTGGCCGTGCACGGCGGCAGCGGCGTCAGCTCGGGCGTGATCGAGCAGCTGCGCCAGGCGCGCCCGCAGGCGCGCTTCCTGGAGCTGGTCCATCGGCTCGACAAGGAAACCTCGGGCCTCCTGCTGATCGCCAAGAAGCGCTCGGCGCTCACCGCCCTGCAGGATCAGTTCCGCCAGCGCGAGACCGGCAAGACCTATGCCGCCCTGGTCGCCGGCGCCTGGCCCGACAACCGCAAGGTCATCGACGTGCCGCTGCACAAGTTCCTGACTGGCGAGGGCGAGCGCCGTGTGCGCACCGTCGCACCGGGGGCGGAGGAGGGGCGGCGCTCGATCACGCTGGTCAAGGTGGTGGCGCACTACGCCGACTTCACCTTGCTGGACGTCACGATCAAGACGGGCCGCACCCATCAGATCCGTGTGCACCTGGCCAGCGAGGGCTGCCCGATCGCCGGCGATGACAAATACGGCCGTTTCGAGCTGAACCGCGCGCTGGCGCGGGGGGAGGCCGTGCCGGGCCAGCGGTTTGACCGCATGTTCCTGCACGCTCGTCGGCTGCGTTTCGACCATCCGGCCACCGGGGTCGTGATCGAGCTCGAAGCCCCGCTGCCGCCCGAGTGCGCAGAATTGCTGAATCATCTCTGAACCCAACACACCGCGGACACCGCTTGAAACGCCAATTCGACCTCATCGTCTTCGACTGGGACGGCACCCTGTTCGATTCCACCGCCCTGATCGTCCGGTGCATCCAGGCCGCCAGTGCGGACCTGGGCCTGCCCGTGCCCAGCGACCAGGACGCAGCCTATGTCATCGGACTGGGCCTGCAGGACGCACTGCAGCATGCCGTGCCCGGCTTGCCCCGCGAGCGCTACCCCGAGCTGGGGCTGCGCTACCGCCATCACTACTTTGCGCGGCAGCACGAGGTCGTGCTGTTCAAGGGCAGCCTCGACCTGCTGCGCGCGCTGCGCCAACGCAACCACCTGCTGGCCGTGGCCACCGGCAAGTCGCGGCGTGGGCTGGATGAGGCACTGGACGCCGTTGAGCTGCGTGGCCTGTTCGACGCCACCCGTACCGCCGACGAAACGGCCTCCAAGCCCCACCCGCGCATGTTGCAGGAGCTGATGGCCGAATTCGGCGTGGCGCCCGAGCGCACGCTGATGATCGGCGACACCACCCATGACCTGCAACTGGCGGCCAACGCCGGGACGGCTGCGGTGGCGGTGAGCTACGGCGCCCATGAGGCCGAAGCGCTGCAGGGCCTGCAGCCACGTTTCATTGCCCGGTCGGTGCCAGAACTGCACCGCTGGCTGGAGGACCACGCATGAATGCGTTCCCGCAAGAAGGCATCGAGCTGTGCAATGCCGCTGACCTGGAAGAGCGTGGCAAGGCGTTCGTCTTTGACGTGATGCTCTGGCGTGACACGGTGCGCGCCTTTGCGCTGCGCTTCGAAGGCCGCCCGGTGGCCTATGTCAACCGGTGTGCCCACGTGCCCACCGAGATGGACTGGCAGCCGGGCGAGTTCCTGGACGACAGTCGCGAATGGATCATCTGCTCGATCCACGGTGCCGTGTACGACCCGCGCAACGGCCAGTGCGTGGGCGGCCCCTGCGTGCGCGGCCGGCTGATCGAGGTGCCGGTGGTCGAGCGCGAGGGCAAGGTCTATTGGTATCCTTCCGATGAGGTCCAGCCGGTCTTTGCCGACTGATCCATCCAGGCCGATCCGCCTAGCGTGCCGAGCCCGATCAGCGGCTCGCGCGCGGTGCCCGTCACGAGCCTCCACAACGCCAGGGAATACATGAGCTTCAATCTGCCTGAGTCCGATCGCCCGATGCCGCCGGACGAACCCGAACGCACCCGCAGCGCGACGGCGCCCGCATCGGCGGCCGCCGCCAAGGCGAGCACCGATTCGGCGCTGGTGGCCCAGATCACCGAAGCCTATCTGCTGGACCGCCGCCGCGAGCGGCGCTGGCGCGTGTTCTTCAGGCTGTCGTGGCTGCTGGTGGTGGTGGCCGTGCTGGTGATGCTGTTCAGCCAGCGCACGGCAAGCACCGCACCCAGCGGGCCGCACACGGCGCTGGTGGACGTGCGCGGCGAGATCGCCGCCGACACCGAAGCCAGTGCCGAGAACCTGATCTCGGCCCTGCGCTCGGCCTTCGAGGACGCCGGCTCACAGGCCGTCGTGCTGCGCATCAACTCTCCCGGCGGCAGTCCGGTTCAGGCCGGCATGATCAACGACGAGGTGCGCCGTCTCAAGGGCCTGCACAACAAGAAGGTCTATGCAGTGTGCGAGGAGCTGTGCGCCTCGGCCGCCTTCTACATTGCGGTGGCCGCCGACGAGGTCTACGTCGACAAGGCGTCGATCGTCGGCTCGATCGGTGTGCTGATGGACGGCTTCGGCTTCACCGGCCTCATGGAAAAGCTCGGCGTGGAGCGCCGCCTGCTCACCGCCGGCGAAAACAAGGCCCTGCTGGATCCGTTCTCGCCGCGCTCACCCGAACACACGGCCTATGCCCAGGCCATGCTCGACCAGATCCACCAGCAGTTCATCACCGTGGTGAAGGAGGGCCGTGGCCCGCGCCTCAAGGACAACCCCGAGGTGTTCACCGGCCTGTTCTGGAGCGGCCAGGAGGCCGTCGAGCTGGGCCTGGTGGATGCGCTGGGTTCGCTGGACTTCATCGCACGCGATGTGGTCAAGGCTGAAGAGGTGATCGACTACACCCCGCGCGAGAACGTCGCCGAGCGGCTGGCCAAGCGTTTTGGTGCCGCCATGGGCGAAGGGGCGGTGCGCGCAGTGCGCAACCTGGGCACGCTGCGCTGAGCGTGCCCGCCGGGTTTCGCACTCAGGCGACGGCCAGCAGTGCGTGGCGGGTGTGCACCACGTCCGTTATCGTAGCGACGAGTTCATCGGCCTCGCGGTCGCCAAAAGGCAGCGACAAGGCAATGAAACCGCGCCGCGCGATGTAGACCCCGCGTTCGAGCAGGTCGAAAAACATCAGATCCCGCAACCGGACGTCGGCCTGCACGAGGTCGGTCACGCTGTTCACCGGGCCGAGCATCGGGTGCAGGTTCATCAGCGAGCCGATGCCGGTGCACTGGCAGGCCACCCCCTCGTCGCGGAACACGGCGTTCAGGCGTTCGCGCAGGGCGTCGCCGCGACGATTCAAGGCCACGGCCTGCGACGGGGTGTAGACCCGCGTCAGGCCGGCATGACCGGCGGCCATCGTCAGCACATTGTTGTTGAAGGTGCCGGCGTGCGGCAGGGCGTCGGCCCGGCGCGGGTCGAACCGGGCCATCACGTCGGACCGCCCGCCAAAGGCGCCGAACGACATGCCGCCACCGATGTACTTGCCCAGCGTGGTGAGATCGGGGCGCACGCCCAGCACCTGTTGCAGGCCGCCGGGGGCCAGCCGCGAGGTCATCACTTCGTCGAACACCAGCAGCGCGCCGGTCTCGTCGGCCAGGGTGCGCAGGCCTTGCAGGAAGCCGGCCTGCCCCGGGATGCAGCCGGCCGAACCCTGCATCGGCTCCACCAGGATGGCGGCCAGGTCGCCGGCCTGCTCGCGCACGGCCTCGCGTGCGGCCGCAAGCTGGTTGTAGGGGGCCACCACAAAGCGGTGCGGCACGTTGACCGGTGAGCGGCTCCCGGCAAAGGTGAGCACGCCCCCGTGGTAGCCGCCCTGGAACACCAGCACCGTGCCACGGCCGGTGTGTGCGGTCGCGGCCGCCAGCGCCATCAGGTTGGCCTCGGTGCCGGAGTTGGTGAAGCGCAGCAGCTCGATCGACGCAAAGCGCTCGCGGATCGCCCCGGCCAGACGGGCTTCCGCGGTCGTGTGGCCCGCCAGATTGATGCCGTGGTCGAGGGCCTCGTCGATGGCCGCGCGGATCACCGGGTCCGAGTGCCCATACAGGCCGGCGGTGAACTCGCCGAGCGCGTCGAGGTAGCGATGGCCATCGACATCCCACAGGCGGCACCCCTCGCCACGCGCCATGCACAGCGGAAACGGCGGGTGGAACAGCACGCTGCGGGTGTTGCCCCCGGGCAGCATCTCGAGGGCATGGCGATGCGCCTGTTCACTGGCGGGGCGACGTGCGCGGTAGGTCTCGTGGGCGTGTGCCAGGGCCTGGTCGATCGCCGGGCTGGCGGGGGCGGTCGTGGAGAGAGAGCTGCTCATGCGTCCTGCCTGCGGGTGTCGGTCGATGGTAGGACGCCGCCACCGCACTGGCAAGGCAGGCAGGTCTCAGCGCCGGAAGCGCTGACCGTCGTAGTAGGTCAGCTCGACGAAGTTCGAGCCTTCATGGTCCTTCGGGCCGTAGCGCACCTCGTAGCCGCCCAGGTCGAAGGGCTGCATGCTTTCGAAGGCCGTGATCAGCCGCTCGCGCGTGGGTGCACGCCCACTGCGGCGCAGGGCCTCGATCAGCAGGCGGGCGCTCACATAGCCCTCCAGCGAGGAGTAGCCGGGGCTGGCCTGTACCCGTGCCATCGCCGCGTGATAGGCCTTGACCAGCGGCATCGCCACGGCGCCTGGATGCGGCACGACCTGGGCCACGGTGATGCCCTTGGCGGCCTCGCCCAGGGCGTCCATCAGCGGTTGTGTGCCCAGGAAGGAAATCGAGAAGCCTGGGGCCTTCACCTTCTGCCTCAGGGCCCGGTAGAACGGGATGCCGTTCGCGCCCACGGCCAGCGACATCAGGGCCTGCGGCTGGTAGGCGGCAATCTCGTCGACAGTGCTGGCAATGGCGTCGGCACCGTCGCCGAGCAGGAAGGCCTTCCAGTCCGTGTTGCCGTGCTTGCGTGCGGCCGCCTCGAAGGTGGCCAGCGTGGCCTTGCCGAAGGGGTTGTCGGAGTAGGCCACCGCGCAGCGGGTCAGGCCCAGCGTGCCGAGTTGCTGGACGATCTTGTTGATCTCGGTCGAGTAGCCGGTGCGGGTGTGGATGACCAAGGGGTTGTGCGCGCGCAGCGCGTCGCTGCCGGTGGCCGGCGCGATCACCGGCACCCGGGCCTGCATTGCCACCGGCAGCATCCCCATCACGCTGGTGGTCCCGCCGCAGGCAAAAAAGCACAGCGGGCGATCGCGTTCCAGCAGCATGGTGGCGTTCTCGCCGGCCTTCTGCGGGCTGCCGCCATCGTCAAGGCTGGCCATCTGCAGGCGCCGGCCTTCGATCCCCCCGCGGGCGTTTTGCTCGTCGAACGCGGCCTGGATGCCCTTGTTCATCTCGATGAACGGAAAGGCGAGCGGCCCGCTGAGGGCAGCCGTCTGGGCCACCACCAGCGCGTCACCTGCCCCCTGGGACCAGGCCGCGCCGCCCCAGGCGCTGCCTACGGCGAGGGCCAGCAGTTCGCGGCGCGAGCAGCCCGTTCGTGTGTGCATCGGCATCGTTGTCTCCTCGGCGCACGCCTCGTGGTGCAGGTGCGAAGGGTAGGAGCCATCGATGTCATGCGGGTGTCATGCAGGTGACACCCACCCATGGGGACAAACACCAGGGTGCGCCGGCCTCAGGCGGTCAGCAGGCCCTTGGACTCGATGAAGCCGATCACGTCGGCAAGGCCTTCATGGGTCTTGAGGTTGGTCATCACGAACGGCCGGTTGGGGCGCATGCGACGGGTGTCGGCCTCCATCACCTGCAAGTCAGCGCCCACATGCACGGCCAGGTCGGTCTTGTTGATCACGAACAGGTCGCTCTTGGTGATGCCCGGTCCGCCCTTGCGGGGGATCTTTTCGCCGGCGGCCACGTCGATCACGTAGATGGTGAGGTCGGACAGCTCCGGGCTGAAGGTGGCGGCGAGGTTGTCGCCGCCGCTTTCGATGAAGACGATGTCGGCGTTCGGGAACTTCTCGAGCATGCGGTCGACCGCCTCGAGGTTGATCGACGCATCCTCGCGGATCGCCGTGTGCGGGCAGCCGCCGGTCTCGACACCCATGATGCGTTCGGGTTCCAGCGCGCCGGCCACCGTCAGCAGGCGCTGGTCTTCCTTGGTGTAGATGTCGTTGGTCACCACGACCAGGTCATAGCGGTCGCGCAAGGTCTTGCACAGCATTTCGACCAGGGTCGTCTTGCCGGAGCCGACCGGTCCGCCCACGCCCACACGCAGCGGCGGCAGGGGTTTGGTGCGGTGAGGGATATGGTGCAGGGAAGGGCTCATGATGAACGCTGGGATGGGGAGTGAAACACGAAGGGTGCAAGGGCTGTCGAGGCTCAGGACCGGAAGAGCCGCGAATACTGCACCTCGTGCTGGGCACTGCGGATGGCCAGCATCGGGGTGAAGGCCATGCGGTGGGCGGCATCGCGTCGCGCGGCTTCGTCGACCGCGACCGGCATCATGTCGGCCAGCAGGGCCAGGATGCGCTGCCCCGCGCTCTGGCCCAGCGGCACGGCCTTGATGGCCGCCTGCACCATGTTCTCGGCCCAGCCGAAAGCGTAGGCGAGCATGGCGGCATGAGGGTCGGCGCCCGCCTGTGACGCGGCCAGCGCAAAGGCCAGCGGGTAGGTGGGCGCCGGCTGCAGCCCGGCCAGCCGGGCCAGACGGTCGTCGGCGGGCCGGTTTTTCAACCAGGCCGCGAGTGAGCGGCCCATCTGTTCAGTCTGCTGGCGCAGTTCGCTCGACTCGCGGGTGGCGGTGACCCAGGCATTCAGTGCCTCGATCTCGGCGGTGTCACCGGACTGCCAGGCGGCCACGGCCTGCGCCACCACCGGCAGTTCATTGCGGGCCAGGCCCAGCTGAAGCTGGTCGCACAGCCAGGTGGCAGCCTGCGATTCGGACGTGACCACGCCGGCGTCCACCGCGGCTTCCAGTGCTTCGGAGTAGCTGAAACCGCCCACCGGCAGGGCCGGTGACGCCAGCCACATGAGCTGCAGCAGGGTGGCAGGGGCAGGCAGGACGGCGGACATCAGTGCGCGTGGCCGCAGCCCGGGCCGTGCACATGGCCCGGTGCTGCGTGGTCATGGGCGGCGTTGTGGTCGTGCCCGTGGCCGTGGTCGTGCCCGTGGGTATGGGCGTGGCCATGACCCTGGCCACCATGCGCCACAGCGGCGTACGCACCGGTCTCGGGCTCGAACGGTGCCTGCGCTTCGGTCACGATCAGGTGCATCTGGCGCAGCATGTCGGCGAGCACATGGTCGGGTTCGAGCTTGAGGTGGTCGGGTTGCAGTTCGAGCTGCACATGGCGGTTGCCCAGGTGATAGGCCGCCCGCATCAGGTCAAAAGGGCTGCCGTGGTCGCTGCAGTGGCGTACCACGAGCACGGCTTGGGGTGCTGCCTGCACCTTCACCAGCGAGCCGTCTTCGGCCACGAGCACGTCGCCGCCGCGCACGACCGAGCCGCGTGGCAGGAACACACCGAGATGGCGGCCCTGGGAGTCGGTTGCATCGAAGCGGCTTTTCTGCCGCACGTCCCAGTCCAGTTCGACGGTGCTGGCGCGCTTGAGCAACACCGCGGCGAGGCCGCGGCCCTGGGGAATGAGCTTGTTGACGGTGATCATGGCCCCGAGTGTGTCAGAACAGGAAGTAGCGCTGGGCCATCGGCAACACCGACGCCGGCTCGCAGGTCAGGAGCTGGCCGTCGGCCTTGACCTCGTAGGTCTGGGCGTCGATCTGCATCCGCGGGGCCAGCGCGTTGTGCACCATGTCGGCCTTCTTCACGGTGCGGCAGCCACGCACGGCAGCGACGGACTTGCGCAGCCCGAAGCGTTCGGGCAGGCCGGAGGCGATCGCCGCCTGGCTCATGAAGGTGAGCGAGGTGGCGCCCAGGGCGCCGCCAAAACTGCCGAACATCGGGCGGTAGTGCACCGGCTGGGGCGTGGGGATCGAGGCATTCGGATCGCCCATGGCGGCGGCGGCGATGAACCCGCCCTTGAGGATCAGCGAAGGCTTCACGCCGAAAAAGGCGGGTTTCCACAGCACCAGATCGGCCCATTTGCCCGGCTCGATGCTGCCCACCTCATGCGCAATGCCGTGCGCCAGCGCCGGGTTGATCGTGAGCTTGGCCAGGTAGCGCTTGACGCGGGTGTTGTCGTGCCGCTCGCTGTCGCCGCTCAGCGGGCCGCGCTGCTGCTTCATCTTGTGCGCGGTCTGCCAGGTGCGGATGATCACCTCGCCGACCCGGCCCATGGCCTGGGAGTCGGAGCTGAACATGCTGATCGCGCCGATGTCGTGCAGGATGTCCTCGGCGGCGATCGTCTCGCGGCGGATGCGACTTTCGGCAAAGGCCAGGTCTTCGGCGATGGATGCGTCCAGGTGGTGGCACACCATCAGCATGTCCAGGTGCTCGTCGATCGTGTTGATCGTGTACGGCCGAGTCGGGTTGGTCGACGACGGCAGCACATTGGCCTCGCCCACGACCTTCAGGATGTCCGGCGCATGGCCACCGCCGGCGCCCTCGGTGTGGAAGGTGTGGATGGTGCGGCCCTTGAACGCCGCGATCGTGTCCTCGACAAAACCGCTTTCGTTCAGCGTGTCGGTGTGGATGGCGACCTGGATGTCGGTCTCCTCGGCCACCGTCAGGCAGGTGTCGATCGCCGCCGGGGTGGTGCCCCAGTCCTCGTGCAGCTTCAGGCCGATGGCGCCGGCCTCGACCTGCTGGCGCAGGGCGTCCGGCCGGCTGGCATTGCCCTTGCCGAAAAAGCCGAGGTTCATCGGGAAGGCCTCGGCAGCCAGCAGCATGCGGCGCAGGTTCTCGGGCCCCGGCGTGCAGGTGGTAGCAAAGGTGCCGGTGGCCGGGCCGGTGCCGCCGCCGATCATCGTCGTCACGCCCGACATCAGGGCTTCCTCGATCTGCTGCGGGCAGATCCAGTGAATGTGGGTGTCGATGCCACCGGGCGTGACGATCATGCCCTCGCCCGCGATGATCTCGGTGCCCGGGCCGATGACGATGTCCACACCCGGCTGCACGTCGGGATTGCCCGCCTTGCCGATGCCGGCAATGCGCGAGCCCCGGATGCCGATGTCGGCCTTGACGATGCCCCAGTGGTCGACGATCAGTGCGTTGGTGATGACGCAGTCCATGGCATCCATCGGGCCCGGCCCGTTGATGCGCTGACTCTGGCCCATGCCGTCGCGGATGGTCTTGCCGCCGCCGAACTTGACCTCCTCGCCGTAGCCGCCGGCAGCCAGCGTCAGGTCACGCTCGACCTCGATGATGAGGTCGGTGTCGGCCAGGCGCAGGCGATCACCGGTGGTGGGGCCGAACATCTCGGCATAGGCACGCCGTTGAAGGGTGGCCATCAGAGTGCTCCCTGGATCTCGCCGCGAAAGCCATACACATGGCGATCGCCGGCATAGTCGACCAGCTCGACGGTGCGCTGCTGGCCGGGCTCGAAACGCACTGCGGTGCCTGAGGCGATGTTCAGTCGCATGCCCCGGGCTGCTGCGCGGTCGAAGCGCAGGGCACCGTTGGTCTCGGCAAAGTGATAGTGCGATCCCACCTGGATGGGCCGGTCGCCGGTGTTCTCGACGACCAGACTCACGGTGCGGCGCCCCGGATTGAGGGCATGGTCGGGGCCGTCGGTCAGCAGTTCGCCTGGAATCATGGCGGGCTCCTCAGCGCAGGACCATCATCGGCACGAGCAGGGCGGTGCCCAGGCCAGCCACCGCCAGGCCGGCGATGCGGGCGAACCACAGGCTGCGGCCGCGCACCGCCAGGCCGGCGGCCAGGCCGGCCGCATGCAGCACCACCGTGCCGATCAGCATGCCGGCCAGCGTGGCCAGGGCGCTGTCGCCGGCCAGCTCGAGGCCGTGCGCTGCACCGTGAAAGAGCGCGAACCCGCCCACCAGCAGGCCGGCGGCGGCGCTGGGCAATCGGGTGCGCGTGGCGGCCAGCAACCCCACAGCCAGCAGCGAGGCCGCAATCATGGGTTCGATGCCCGGCAGCGCCACGCCTTGCAGTCCGAGCACGGCGCCGGCCAGCAGCAGGGCGGCAAAACTCAGCGGGGCCACCAGGATGCGGCGCATGCCCAGCGCACTCCAGAAGCCCACGGCCAGCATGGCCGCCAGGTGATCGAGCCCGGTGAAGGGGTGGGTCAGGCCATCCAGGAACCCGTGGTGGCTGCCGCCGTCGGCACCACCATGGGCGAGCGCCAGGGCCGGTGCGGCCGCCAGCGCGGCGCCGAGCGACAGGCGGAGGAATCGGGCACTGCGGGTCGAGCGTGAGGTCATGTCGTGTCTCGATGGGGTGGGGGTGAGGTTTCGGCGACAGGCTTTGTCACAAGGTGCGCCGGCCTGGTGCGCACCGAATTGGGTTGTTGTGTGCACCGTTTTCATGCAATGGGCTGGTGCACGGTCACCAACTTGGTGCCATCCGGGAAGGTGGCCTCGATCTGGATCTCCGGGATCATCTCGGCCACACCGTCCATCACGTCGGCGCGCGAGAGCACGGTCTTGCCCTCGCTCATGAGCTGCGCGACGGTCTTGCCGTCGCGGGCGCCCTCCATGATGGCCGCAGTGATCAGGGCCACGGCCTCGGGGTAGTTCAGCTTCAGGCCACGGGCCTGCCGGCGTTCGGCCAGCAAGGCGGCCGTGAAGATCAGCAGCTTGTCTTTTTCTCGGGGCGTCAGTTCCATGGCATGGCCGGGGTGAACCGGAGGCAAGGCATCGAAATTGCGGCAGGAGCCGGGTTGTCACCCTCCCAATGCAAGACATGGACCCGAAACCCGAAGCCGCGCACATGCCTGGCCAGCCCGCGCAAGCGGCGCCCGCCGGCGGCCCGAGCGCGGCCGTTCAGCGGGTCGTCAAGGTGCGGCGCGACTACAACAGCTGGGTCGGCAGCGAAACCATGGAGGACTACGCGCTGCGCTTCACGCCGCGCTCGTTCCGCAAGTGGTCGTCGATGCGGGTGGCCAACACGGCCTTCGGCGCCTCGTCCTTCCTGATCCTCGAAGCGGTGGGCGCCACCCTGCTGGTGCAGTACGGCTTCCTGAATGCCTTCTGGGCCATCGTGGTCACCGGGTTGATCATCTTCGTGGCCGGCCTGCCCATCAGCGTGTACGCGGCGCGTCACGGTGTCGACATGGACCTGCTGACGCGGGGGGCCGGCTTCGGCTACATCGGCTCGACCGTGACCTCGCTGATCTACGCCTCGTTCACCTTCATCTTCTTTGCGCTCGAGGCTGCGGTCATGGCCTATGCGCTGGACCTGGCGTTCGACATCCCACCGGCCTGGGGCTACCTGATCTGCGCGCTGGTGGTGATTCCGCTGGTGACGCACGGCGTCACGATCATCAGCGGGCTGCAGGTGCTGACGCAGCCGGTGTGGATCATCATGCTCGTGCTGCCGTATGTCTACGTGTTCATGGAAGAGCCGACCGTGCTCGCCGGCCTGGTGCAATACGGCGGCGAGAACGGTGTGGGTCCGGCGTTCAGCCTGCTG
This sequence comes from uncultured Comamonadaceae bacterium, assembly GCA_946482595.1. The sequence continues at coordinate 65,313 of CAMLSD010000005.1, read as the reverse complement.
CCGTTCGGTGCCGCCATGACGGTGGGGGTGGCGCTGATCACGCAGATGGGCGAACAGGCCGACTATCTGCGCTTCATGCCCGAGCGCACACCGGCCAACCGCTGGCGCTGGTGGGCCGGCGTGCTGATCGGAGGCCCGGGCTGGGTGGTGCCCGGGGTGCTGAAGATGCTGGGCGGGGCCTTGCTGGCCTATCTGGCCATCAGCCATTCGGTACCGACCGACCGCGCGGTCGACCCGAACCAGATGTACCTGGTGGCCTACGGCTACGTGTTCTCCAACCTCGGCTGGGCGGTGGCGGCCACGGCTGTCTTCGTGATCATCTCGCAGCTCAAGATCAACGTCACCAACGCCTATGCCGGGTCGCTGGCCTGGTCGAACTTCTTTGCGCGGCTGACGCACAGCCACCCCGGCCGGGTGGTGTGGGTGGTGTTCAACACGATGATTGCGTTGATGCTGATGGAGCTGGGCGTGTTCCAGGCCCTGGGCAAGGTGCTGGGGCTGTACTCGAACATCGCCATCTCCTGGATCATGGCCGTGGTGGCCGATCTGGTCGTCAACAAGCCGCTGGGGCTGTCGCCACGCGGCATCGAGTTCAAGCGGGCCCACCTGTATGACGTCAATCCGGTCGGTGTGGGCGCCATGGGCATTGCCTCGGTGCTGTCGGTGCTGGCCCACCTGGGCGTGCTGGGCGAGGTGGCGCAGGCGTTTTCGGCGCTGATCGCGATGGTCACTGCCTTCGTGGCCGCACCGCTGATCGCCTGGGCCACACGCGGGCGCTACTACCTGGCGCGTCCGCCCGAATCCTTGTGCAGTACCTGCAGCTCCCAGGACTGCGCGCGGGCCGGTGGGTCCGGGCCCACGCCCGCACCGGCCCAGGCCCAGGCACCGGCGGCGGCCAAGGCCGGGCTGTTCCGCTGCGTGATCTGCGAAAGCGCCTACGAACGTGACGACATGGCCTATTGCCCGGCCTACCTGGGCAACATCTGCTCGCTGTGCTGCTCGCTCGATGCGCGCTGCCACGACCTGTGCAAGCCGCAGGCCCGGCTGTCCACCCAGTGGGCCAACTTGCTGCATGCCGTGCTGCCGCGGGGTGCCGAGCGCTATCTCGACACCGGTCTTGGCCACTACCTGTTGCTGATGGCCGTGGTGGTGCCGCTGCTGGGCGCGTTGTTCGGACTGATGTACCACCATGAACTGCAGTTGCTGGGCGACCGCGCGGACGAACTCGAGCCTGCGCTGCGCCTGGGTTTCATGAAGCTCTATGCGGCCTTGCTGCTGGTCAGCGGCATCGCGGCCTGGTGGCTGGTGCTCACGCACAAGAGTCGGCAGGTGGCCCAGGAGGAATCGAATCGCCAGACGCATCTGCTGGTGCAGGAGATCGAGTCGCACCGACGCACCGACGAGCAGCTCCAGCAGGCCAAGCTGCATGCCGACCTCGCCAACCAGGCCAAGACGCGCTACATCAGCGCGATCAGCCACGAGCTGCGCACGCCGCTCAACAGCATCCTCGGTTATGCGCAACTGCTGGACGAGGACGAGCGTGTGCCGGCGCATTGCCGGCAGGCCGTCACCGTGATCCGGCGGGGCGGTGACCACCTGCTGTCACTGATCGAGGGCACGCTGGACATCGCCCGCATCGAAAGCGGCAAGCTCACGCTGGAGGTGAAGCCGATGCGCTTTGCCGAGGGCCTGCAGCAGATGGTGCGCATGTTCGAGCTGCAGGCGGCCGGCAAGGGGCTGGATTTCGTGGCCGAGATCGCCGACGACGTGCCCGAGGTCGTGCGGGCCGACGAGAAGCGGCTGCGCCAGATCCTGATCAACGTGCTGGGCAATGCGGTGAAGTTCACCTCGTCGGGCCGGGTGGTGTTCCGCATGAGCTACGCCCGCGAGATGGCGCAGTTCGAGGTCGAGGACACCGGGCCGGGCATCACGGCAGACGAACTCGACCGCATCTTCGAGCCGTTTGCGCGCGGCAGTTCGTCCGCGGTCGACCCGGTCGGTGGCACCGGGCTGGGCCTGACCATCAGCCGCATGCTGACCGATCTGATGGGCGGCGAGATGACGGTGCGCAGCGTGCCGGGCCAGGGCACGGTGTTTCGCATCCGCCTGTTCCTGCCTCAGTTGCGCTCGACCTTGGCCACCCTGCCGCGCTCGGTGCGCACCGGCTACCAGGGCGAGCCTCGCCGCATCTGGGTTGTCGACAACGAAGAGGCCGACCGCGGCCTGCTGGTGTCGGTGCTCGAGCCGCTGGGGTTTGTGGTGGAGCAGCATGCATCGGGGCTGGCCTGCCTGGAAGCCCTGCGCCAGGCCACTGCGCAGGCGCGCCCGGATGCCATCCTGCTGGACCTGGCGATGCCGGGCATCGACGGCTGGGAGACGCTGCGCCGCATCCGGCGCGAAGCCCTGAGCCAGGCGCATGTCGCAATCGTCTCGGCCAATGCCTTTGACAAGGGGCTGGACAACGATGTCGGCATCACGCCCGAGGACTTCATCCTCAAGCCGGTGCGGGTCAGTGAACTGCTGGACTGGCTGGGCCGGCGCCTGTCACTGGTGTGGATCGAGGCCGCCCGCCCCGCCGCGGCGCCGGTGGCACCTGCGCCGGCCATGGTGCTGCCCACGGTCGACGTGCTCAAGGCGCTGGATGAACTGGTGGGCAGCGGTTATGTGCGCGGCATCCATCGCATGCTCGACCGCATCGCCGACGATCACCCCGAATGTGCCGATTTTGTCGCGCACGTGCGCACAATGGCGCGCCAGTTCCAGCTCGAGGCCATCTCCGGTTTCCTGCGCAAGGCGCAGCAGCCCCAGGCCGAGCGGGCGGCCGTTTCATCTCCGGAACACCAGCCATGACCACCGACCGCGCCTCCGACGTCGTGCTGATCGTCGACGACGTGCCCGACAACCTTTCGCTGCTGCACGATGCGCTCGACGAATGCGGCTATACCGTGCTGGTGGCCACCCACGGCGAGGCCGCGCTGCAGCGCGCTGCGCAGTCGCTGCCCGACGTGGTGCTGCTCGACGCCGTCATGCCCGGCATGGACGGCTTCGAGTGTGCCCGCCGGCTCAAGGCCCAGCCCGAGACGGCCCACATTCCGATCATTTTCATGACCGGCCTCAGTGAAACCGAACATGTGGTGGCCGCGTTCCAGGCCGGCGGGGTGGACTACGTGGTCAAGCCGATCCGCCCGCGCGAGGTGATGGCCCGCATCGCCACCCACATGCAGGGTGCGCGGCAGGCCCGCCAGGCCCGCAATGCCCTCGATGCCTTTGGCCATGCCTCGATCGCGGTGCGGGCCGCCGAGGGGCGCATCGTGTGGCAGACGCCCCTGGCCCGTCGCCTGATGCAGGCCTACTTTGCCACGCCCGATACGGTTGCACCGGACGAACTCCTGGTGTGGATGCGCCGCCACCTGGCCGGCGGGGCCGCGATGCTGCCGGCCGGGGCCCAGGCGCCGGTGTGGACGGTCGCGCAGGGCGCCAAGCGCCTGAGCTTTGCGCTGCATGAACAGACCGGTGACGACGAATGGCTGCTGGTGATGCGTGAAAGTTCAGACGCCGCCTCGATCGACGCGCTGGCGCAGGCGTTCCGGCTGACCGCCCGCGAGGCCGAGGTGCTGTACTGGGTCGTCAAGGGCAAGACCAACCGAGACATTGCCGACATCCTCGGCGCGAGCCCGGCCACGGTGAAGAAACACCTCGAGCATGTGTTCGAGAAGCTGGGGGTCGAGACCCGGACCGCGGCTGCCGGCCTGGCGATGAGCCGGGTGGCGGCGCTCGGTCGCGGGTGAACACCGACCCGGGCGGTGCGACGGGCCGCTCAGGCGGCGGTCGGCAGTCGCAAAGCGAGGCGCTGGGTGAGGCGCTCGCGCACTTCGGGCCACTCGTCGCGCAGCAGGCTGTACATCACCGTGTCGCGCACCGTGCCGTCGCGGCGCGGTGCATGGTGACGGATCACACCGTCGCGCCGGGCCCCCAGCCGCTCGATCGCAGCCTGTGACCGCAGGTTGAGGATGTCGGTGCGCCATCCCACCACGGCACAGCCGAGGTCCTCGAAGGCGTGGGTCATCAGCAGCAGCTTGCAGGCGGTGTTCACATGGCTGCGCTGGCGGCTGGCGGCATACCATGTGTAGCCGATCTCGACACGATCGACACTGGCGATGATGTCGTGATAGCGCGTGGAGCCCACGATGCGGCCGCTGTCGAGGTCACGCACCGCAAACGGCAGCATGTGCCCGGCCTCGGCGCCGGCCAGCGCGGCGGCGATGTAGGCCTCGGTCTGGTCGGGCTCGGGCACCGAGGTGATGCGCAGCGTCCACAGTTCGCCGTCGGCGGCTGCGGCGCGCAGGTCGGCTGCGTGGCCGGCCGTCAGCGGCTCCAGCCGCACGCCATGCCCTTCGAGCGTGACGGGCCGTGCCTGGATCATCGGTTGTGCCTCTGCATGAACACGAGCTTCTCGAACAGCGTCACGTCCTGCTCGTTCTTCAGCAGCGCGCCCACGAGCGGCGGCACGGCGACCTTGTCGTCCTTGCTCTGCAGGGCCTCGAGCGGGATGTCTTCGGCCACCAGCAGCTTCAGCCAGTCGAGCAGCTCCGAGGTCGACGGCTTCTTCTTCAGGCCGGGCAGGTTGCGCACGTCGTAGAAGTTCTTCATCGCCGCAGCCAGCAGCTCCTGCTTCAGGCCGGGGTAGTGGACCTGCACGATTGCCTTCATCGTGTCGGCGTCGGGGAAGCGGATGTAGTGGAAGAAGCAGCGGCGCAGGAAGGCGTCAGGCAGCTCCTTCTCGTTGTTCGAGGTGATGAACACCAGCGGGCGGTGGCGTGCCGTGACCATCTGGCGGGTCTCGTACACATAGAACTCCATGCGGTCGAGTTCACGCAGCAGGTCGTTCGGGAACTCGATGTCGGCCTTGTCGATCTCGTCGATCAGCAGGGCCACCGGCTGATCGGCCTCGAAGGCCTGCCACAGCACGCCCTTGACGATGTAGTTGTGGATGTCCTTGACCCGTTCGTCGCCGAGCTGGCTGTCGCGCAGGCGACTCACCGCGTCGTATTCGTACAGGCCCTGCTGTGCCTTGGTGGTGGACTTCACGTGCCACTGCAGCAGGGGCATGCCCAGCGAGCGGGCCACTTCCTCGGCCAGCATGGTCTTGCCGGTCCCCGGCTCGCCCTTGACGAGCAAGGGGCGCTTCAGCGTGAGCGCGGCATTCACGGCCAACCGGAGGTCGTCGGTGGCAACGTAGTTGTCGGAGCCTTGGAACTTCATGGGATCTGCGCGTGATCAACGGTTGGGGGAGTGAAGGCCAGTATAAGTGGCCGGCTATAATCCGCGGTTGAATTGAAAACCCGAACGAACCCGCGGCGCCCCATGACTAAAGTGCTCTCCACGATGATCGCGTTGGCCGGCAAGGCTGGCTTGAGTGTCGGCCTCGCGGCCGCAATGGCTGGTACGGCCCTGGCACAGGATGCCAAGCCCGGCGACGTCAAGGCCGGTGAGAAGAAGGTGGCCATGTGCATCGGCTGCCACGGCATTCCCGGCTACCAGTCCAGCTTCCCCGAAGTGCATCGCGTGCCGATGATCTCCGGCCAGAACGCCAAGTTCATCGTGGCCGCGCTGACCGCCTACAAGAAGGGCGAGCGCAAGCACCCGACGATGCGCGGCATTGCCGACACCCTGTCCGAGCAGGACATGGCCGACCTGGCCGCCTACTACGAACAGCATGGCGGCAAGACCGAAGTGGCCGAGACGCCCGCGGTGCAGCCCTCGGCCGAAGTGGCCGCGCTGCTGAACAAGGGTGCCTGCGTGTCCTGCCACGGTGCGAACTTCAACAAGCCCATCGACGGCGCCTACCCGAAGATCGCCGGCCAGCACGCTGACTACCTCTACGTTGCACTGCGCTCCTACCAGATCGACAACAACCCCCAGATCGGCCGTGCGAACGCGATCATGGCCGGTCAGGTCAAGCAGTTCAGCGCAGCCGAGCTGAAAGCGATGGCCCGCTACATCGGTTCGCTCCCTGGCGAGCTCAAGACCGTCGCTCAGAGCAAGTTCCGCTGAGCCGGGCCCGGCACTCAGCCGGGCACATGCTGAGACAGCCCTCTGCAGCCTGCACCTCGGTGCAGGCTGTGTCGTTTCCGGGGGGCGGTCGAGCGTGGCGTAGACCCTCGGCGGGCCAGCCTGTCGGGTCAGCCAGCCGGGCCAGTCAGTCGGGTCAGCGAAAGCGGGTGTCGCCGTGTGGGGAGTGACATGGCGCGTGCATGCCACGGGCATCTGCCGCGGCCAGGTCATCCAGGATCGGGCATTCCGGCCGCTCGTTGCCCTGGCAGCAGTCGGCCAGTTGTTCCAGTGTGCGCTTCATCGCCTGCATCTCCTCGATCCGGCGGCTGAGGTCGGCCGCATGGGCCTGGGCAATGCGCTTGACCTGCGCGCTCGGCCGGCTGCGATCGCGCCACAGCGCCAGGAGTTCGCGGATCTCCTCCATGCCGAAGCCGAGGTCTCGCGCCCGACGGATGAATCGCAGCGTGTGCACCGCGGACTCGTCGTACTGACGGTAGCCCGAGTCGGTGCGGGCGATCTGAGGCAGCAGCCCCAGCGCCTCGTAGTGACGGACCATCTTGGCGCTGACGCCACTGGCCTGGGCGGCCTGACCGATGTTCATCTCGAGTCTCCGGGTGTCCAGCGGTTGAGCAACAGCGCATTGGTGACCACGCTCACGCTGCTCAGCGCCATGGCCGCACCGGCAATCACCGGGCTGAGCAGGCCCAACGCCGCCAGCGGGATGCCGATCGTGTTGTAGGCGAAGGCCCAGAACAGATTCTGGTGGATCTTGCGCGTGGTGCGCCGCGAGATGTCGATCGCCTGGGCCACCAGGCCTGGGTCGCCGCGCATCAGCGTGATGCCGGCCGCGTGCATCGCCACGTCGGTGCCGGTGCCCATGGCCAGGCCCACATCGGCCGCCGCCAGTGCCGGCGCGTCGTTGACACCGTCGCCGACCATCGCCACGCGGTGGCCGCCCTGCTTGAGCCCGGCGATCACCTGGGCCTTGTCGCCGGGCAGCACCTCGGCACGCACGTCACTCATGCCAAGCCGCCGTGCCACGGCCTCGGCGCTGCCGCGGTTGTCACCACTGACCAGCACCGTGCGCACGCCCTGGCGGTGCAGTTGTGCGATGGCCTCGGCGGCCTGCGGCTTGATCTCGTCGCCGAACGCCAGCAGGCCCAGCAACTGCGGTGTCGGGCCCAGGCTGGCCAGCCAGGACACGGTGCGTCCCTCGCTCTGCAGGCCGCGGGCGGTCGCCAGCAGTGGCGAGGTGTCCACGCCGAACTCCTGCATGGCCACCGTGCTGGCCAGCCGCAGGTCGAGGCCCTGGACGGTACCGGCCATGCCGCGGCCGGGGATGGCCCGCAGGTCCTGTGCTTCCAGGCGGGTCAGCGCACGGGCCTGGGCCTCCTGCGTCACCGCGCGCGCCAGCGGGTGTTCGCTGCCCGACTGCAGCGCGGCGGCCAGGGTGAGCAGCTGGCGCTCGTCGGTGCCCGGGGCGGCCACCGCAGCGACGAGCGTGGGGCGGCCCATCGTGAGTGTGCCGGTCTTGTCGAAGGCCACCACGTCCACGCCATGGGCGACCTCCAGTGCCTGGGCATCCTTGATCAGGATGCCGCGGCGCGCCGCCACACCGGTGCCCACCATCAGCGCGGCCGGGGTGGCCAGGCCCAGCGCGCAGGGGCAGGCAATGACCAGCACAGCCACCGCGTTGAGCGTGGCCATGCGCCAGTCGCCTGTCCACAACCCCCAGCCCAGCAAGGTGAGCAGGGCGATCGCCAGCACCACTGGCACGAACACCGCACTCACCTGGTCGACCATGCGCTGGATCGGCGCCTTGCCGGCCTGGGCGTTCTCGACCAGCCGCACGATGCGTGCGAGCGCACTTTCGGTGCCGACGGCCAGCGTGCGGATCTTCAGCAGGCCTTCGGCATTGATTGCACCCCCGGTGACCCGGTCATCGGGCCCCTTGGCGACCGGCAGGCTTTCACCGGTCAGCAGCGACTCATCAGCATGGGAGCGACCTTCCAGCACCTGGCCGTCCACCGGAATGCGTTCGCCGGGCCGCACGACAACAACATCGCCCACGCTCACGTCCTCCAGGGCCACCTCGCGTTCCTGCCCATCGCGCAGCACCCGTGCCGTGGCTGGCGCAAGGGCCTGCAATGCGCGGATGGCCGCGGTCGTTCGCTGCTTCGCGCGGGCTTCCAGCCACTTGCCCAGCAAGACGAGCGTGATGACCACCGCCGCGGATTCAAAGTACAGATGCGGCATGCCTCCGCCCATGCGCCAGTCCTCGATCAGCAGGTGCAGGCTCAGGCCGTAGGCCGCTGTCGTGCCAAGCGCCACCAGCAGATCCATGTTGCCCGTGCCGGCACGCAGGGCCTTCCAGCCGGCACGATAGAACCGGGCCCCCAGCCAGAACTGCACCGGCGTGGCCAGCAGCCATTGCAGGGTGCCGTCCAGCATCCAGTGCCGGCCGAACAGGTCGCCCACCATCGGCACGACCAGCGGCAAGGACAACGCAGCGGCAATGATCACCGCACGCGCCTCGCGAGAGGCGGTCGACCCGGCCGTCGCGGCAGCGGGTGTCGTCGCGGCGCGTTCCGGGCTGGCGGTCTTGACCGAGTAGCCCGCCTTTCGCACGGCTGCCGCCAGCGTGGCGTCGCTCACGCCGCGCACGACCTCCACCGTGGCCCGTTCGGTGGCGAGGTTGACGCTGGCGCTCACCACACCCGGCACCTTGAGCAGCGCACGCTCGACACGGCCCACGCAAGACGCGCAGGTCATCTCGCCGATGGCGAGCTGGCGCTGCTCGACGGCCACTTCATAGCCGGCGTCGTGCACCGCCTGGACCAGCCGGGGCAGGGTGCCCGAGGCGTCCGGGGCGGACTGCACCTGCGCGGTTTCGGTGGCCAGGTTGACGCTGGCGTGCGCGACGCCGGGCACCCTGGACAGGGCACGTTCGACACGACCGACACACGAGGCGCAGGTCATGCCCTGGATGGGGAGGGTGACGGTGTTCATGTCGGTCACTGTAGGCCTTGACATCATGGCAAGGTCAAGCGGGGCGCGCTCGCCTGATGCAGATCAAGCCTGCCACCGGGGTGGGCTTGACCCTGACACCGTGGCAATGACTACAGTGGGGCATCGTCTCCACTTTGTCCGGCACTGACCATGATTGAACTTTTCCTCAACGACATGACCTGCGGCCACTGCGTCAAGACCGTCACTCGAACCGTGCAGCAGGTCGACCCTGAGGCCCGGGTCGAGATCGACCCGGCCACCCACCGTGTGCAGATCGATTCGTCACGGGACGCGCAGGCCTTTCGTCAGGCGCTGGCCGACGAGGGCTATCCGGCCGCCGACTGAGCGGGGCGCGCGCCGGCCTCAGCGCGTGGCGCGGCGCCGCACGCAGTCGATGTAGGCGTCGCCGTCGGGGGGCAGTCCGCTGCGCTGCGAGGCCCAGATCATCTGGCCGAGGCATTCCATCACCTCGTGCTGTGCCTCGTGCAGCGAGCCGCGCCGGTGCACGAGCAGGTCGTGCGCCTGCTTGATGCCGCGCGGCTGGTCGATGCCCACCTGCTCGGTGATCGACAGGTGCATCGACAGGTGCAGGAAGGGGTTGGTGCGCCCCTCCTCGACCTCGAAGCTGGCGGCCAGGGCGGCATCGACGTCGGCCAGGTCGGCGTGGTATTCGGGGTGTTCGGCGATCCAGTCGGCCGCCAGCGCCTCCAGCGGCGTCAGCGGTTCGCCGGCGCGGTGCTTGCGGTAGGTGTCGCAGAAAAAGCGGCGGACATCGTGTTGGGTCGGGGCAAACATGCCGACATTGTCGGTGTTTGCGGGTCGGCCGGTGACGGCCGGGGCCTTGTGGGGCGGCCATGGCACCTGGGGGCGTGGCGCGCGACAATCCCCGCCTTCTGCCGCCTGAAACATCGCTCATGCCCTCCCTTGCGCCACCTCACCGTCACTGCCTGCCTGGGCCGGCGAGCGGCATGCGTCCGTCCGGCAGCCCCGAGGCAGTGTGAGCCCGTTCATCCAGGACCCCTGGTTCTACGCCGTGGCCGTGCCGGCGGTGTTGCTCATGGGGCTGTCGAAGAGCGGGTTCGGCTCAGGGTTCGGTTCGCTGGCCGTACCGATCATGGCGCTGGCGATTCCCGTGCCGCAGGCTGCGGCCATCATGCTGCCGCTGTTGTTCGTGATGGACGTCCTCGGCGTGATGGCCTACCTGAAGCACTGTGATCGTGGGCTGATCCGCCTGCTGCTGCCCGCCGGGCTGCTCGGCACGGTGGTGGGCACGGTGCTGTTCGGGGTGTTGTCTGCCAGGACCGTGGCCGCGGTGGTCGGTGCGCTCACGCTGCTGTTTCTGGCGCAGCGGCTGTTCTTTCCGCCCCAGCCTGATGCGCCGCCGCCACCACGCTGGCTGGGCTGGGTGCTGGGTGTGGCCTCCGGGTTCACGAGTTTTGTGGCGCATGCCGGCGCGCCGCCGGTCAATGCCTATGTGCTGCCGCTGAAGCTGCCGCCGCTGACCTTCTCGGCCACGATGGCGGTGTTTTTTGCGGCGGTCAACCTGTCGAAGTGGGGGCCGTATGCCTGGCTGGGGCTGATCGACTGGCAGAACATGACCACCGCACTGGTGCTGATGCCGATCGCGCCGCTGGGCGTGTGGATCGGTGTGCGCCTGGTGCATCGGGTGCGCCAGGACTGGTTCTACCGCCTGGTGTATGCCGGCATGCTGCTCACCGGCCTGAAGCTGCTGTGGGACGGACTGCGCTGAGCCCCGGGGGCCCTCAGCGCGGGCCGGGGCGCATGTGGCGGCGCAGCACGAGCGCACGCGGGGTCTTGAACTTCACGATGCTCCAGTACAGCAGCACATAGGACACCGCAAACAGCACCAGGAAGGACGCCAGGATCGGTGTGCTGTCCCACCACAGCAGGCTGGGCACCACGGTGAGCGAGCACAGCACCCACAGGTAGGGCGAGGTCATGGAGTTGCGCCGCGTGAGCGCGGCCGCGTCCTGGCTACCGACGGCCCAGCGCATCAGCCGCCGATAGATCAGGCTGTGCAGGTGGATGCCGTCGGGCATGCCCACCGCGCGGCCCCGAACGACCTTGCGGCGGTACATCGAGAACAGCGTCTCGAAGATCGGGTAGGCGCACAGCAGCAGCGGGAAGATCGGCGAGACCTGGGCATTGCGCACCAGCAGCAGGATGGACAGCTCCGACAGCAGAAAACCCAGGAAATAGGCGCCGCCGTCTCCCAGGAAGATCAGCCCGCTCGGGTAGTTCCACATGAAGAACCCGAGGATCGCCCCCACGGTGGCCAGCGCAACGACGGCGATGTAGGCGTCGCCGGTCTGCAGGGCGACGTAGGCCAGGCCGGCCAGCATGATCGCGCTGCACATCGAAGCCAGGCCGTTCATGCCGTCGATGATGTTGATGGCGTTGGCCACCCCCGCCACCACGAAGATGGCCAGGGCGGCAGCACCGACGCCGAACCCGACAAGATAGTCCAGCGGCGCGATGTCGGTGCGGGTGATCGTGGCGCCCAGCAGCCAGGCCGCCATCGCGGCGGCCACGGCGGTGGCCATCAGGCGCTGCCGCGGCGAGATGCGCTTGGTGAAGTCTTCGAGCAGCCCAGCGGCAAAGGCCGGCAGCGAGCAGGTCAGCAGCCCGAGCGAATAGTGCAGGTTGTCGGGCTGCACGGCCGCCAGCAGCGTCAGCCCGGCCGCCATGCCGCCGAACACGCCGATGCCACCGATCCGTGGCACCACACGCGCATGCACCTTCTGCGGGCCGTCGAAGTCGTGATCGCCCGACACATGGGCGTGCGCCCAGGCGGAATGGATGACATACAGGGTGATGACCGAAGCCACCACAAATGAGACGAGCACGACCGACAGCATCAACGAAGTGTAAGTGCGTGCCGCGCACAGACCGCCTCCCCCGTTAGGCTTAGGGGCCAGCCCTCGGAGTACACCCTCGGCGGTCGCTACACTTGCCGCCGTGGATACCAAGTGGCTTGAAGATTTCGTCAGCCTGGCCGAAACGCGCAGCTTTTCGCGTTCGGCCCAGCTCCGCCATGTGACCCAGCCCGCCTTTTCGCGGCGCATCCAGGCGCTGGAAGGGTGGGTGGGCATCGATCTGGTCGACCGGTCGTCGTACCCGACCCGGCTGACACCGGCCGGCGAGACCTTCCTGGCCCAGGCGCTGGAGATCCTCGGTTCGCTCCAGACCACGCGCAACATGATGCGCGGCCACCGCTCGGCCGGGCAGGACATGATCGAGTTCGCCGTGCCGCACACGCTGGCCTTCACCTTCTTCCCGCACTGGGTGATGGACCTGCGCAAGAGTTTCGGCGCGGTCAAGAGCCGGTTGATCGCGCTCAATGTGCACGACGCCGTGATGCGGCTGGTCGAAGGCAGCTGCGACCTGCTGATCGCCTACCACCACCCCTCCCAGCCGCTGCAGCTCAACCCGGACCGCTATGAGCTGCTCAGCCTGGGCCAGGAAACGCTGGCGCCGTATGCACGCAGCACGCCGGATGGGCAGCCGATGTTCCGCCTGCCCGGGCGGCCCGCCGAACAGGTGCCGTTTCTCAGCTACGCCTCGGGCGCCTACCTCGGCCGGCTGGTCGACCTCATCATCAAGCGCTCGGCGGCACCGCTGCACCTGGACGCAATCTACGAAACCGACATGGCCGAAGGCCTCAAGGCCATGGCGCTGGAAGGCCACGGCGTGGCCTTCCTGCCGTCCAGTTCGGTCCGCAAGGAGCTGCGTGCGCGCCGCCTCGTGGCTGCTGCGCCGCCCGGCGACGCTTTTGAAGTGACGATGGACGTGCGCATCTACCGCGAACGGCCCGAAATGGCCAAGCATGTGCGGCCGGGCGTGCAGGCGCTGTGGGACTTTCTTCGCTCTGCGCGCTGAACGTGGCGCTGCCGGCCGGCTGAGCGGGCTGCGCAGACAACCGCTGCGAGCTGCCGACCAAGGCGGTTCGCGGCCAGGGAGATGAACATGGGATGGGAAGTCCTGGTGGCGGCAATCGTGCTGATGACACTGATTGCGCCCCATGTGTCGAGGCTGCGTGAACTGGCGTCGATGCGCCTGCCGTCGCACGTTGATCGTCGTCCCGGGCCGCTGCGGATGCAGGGCCTGGTCGATGAGCTGTTCCAGCCGGTGGAGGCGGAGCTGGCCACGCTGGGATTCCGGCTGTCGCACGGCGTGGAGATGCGTGCCGTGCCGCGGGCGCTCACGCCCTGGCAACCGGTGCGCGTGTACCGGCACGACCACCTGCCGGTGCTGGCCCAGGCGATGTGGAGTGGCCTGCCCGAGCTGCCCAACGTCGTCATCGTCACCATGCTGGGTGAAGTGCGCGAAGGGCTGATGGTGGGCAGCAGCAATCTGCCCTGGCAGGTGGTGCCGCACGATCCGGCCGTGCTGCGCAATGCCGGCGAGGCCTTTGTCGATCTGAAGACGCAACTGGAGGCCCAGCTGGCGGCCATGCGTGAGGAGGGGTTCCCGGACTTCCTCCCCTGGGGCGACCCGGACGACATCGAGACGCGCCTGCAGCGCTACGAGAACCGCACCATCGACAGCATGCAGCGCCGCGGCCTGTGTGTGGCCGACGGACCGGCCCTGATGCTGTCGCCGTGGCGTCTGCCGCAACTGACCTGGCGCATGGGCCAGCAGATCAAGCGCCTGATCGCGACGATCCGCCAGTGGGACCCGCAGACCCCGGCGCTCGCAGCGCGGGCGCCGCTCGAGCGCAGCCTGGTCATGTTTGTCGCCCACCGGGCCCGCACGCATGCCAGCCCGGCGGCGTCAGTGCAGTGGGCGCTCTATGTGATGAGCTGCCTGGTGTTCCTTGCCGCTGCGGCCCTGGTGCTCAACTGGCGCATTGCCTGGATGCTGCTGGTCGTGGTGGCCTTTCACGAGGCTGGCCACTATCTGGCGATGCGCATGCTGGGCTATCGCCGTACGCAGATGCTGATGCTGCCCCTGGTGGGCGGGGTGGCCTTCGGCGAGGAAAGCCGCCCGAACGCATGGCATCGTGCGATTGTCGCCCTGGCCGGGCCCGTGCCGGGGCTGCTGCTCGCCACGCTGATCCTGCTTGCGGTGCCCGGGCAGACGCTGGCGGCCCAGCCCTGGCTGTCGCCGCTGGCCTGGACCATGCTCATCGTCAATCTGCTGAACCTGCTGCCGATTCATCCGCTGGACGGCGGCCATGTGCTGGAGACCCTGCTGCCAGCCCGGCGAGTGGCCGTGCGTGTCGGCCTGGAAGTGCTGGCCGTCCTGGGCATGGTGCTGCTGTGGTGGGTGCTCGACTTCCAGCTGGCCTTGCTGCTGGTGGCATTGAGGGTGCTGTCGTGGCGGGCACTGTGGCGCCAGATGCGGTTCGAGCGGACCTACCGCGCAGTGGCAGCGCGCCAGCCCCCGGCCGACGCCCAGGGGGTCGCCCGCCTCGCGTTCCAGGCGCTGGAGCGTTCAGTGTCACGGCACATGCCGCTGCGCCAGCGCATGCGCATGGTCGACGAACTCCTGACGCACCTGCGCTACAAGCCGATGAAGGCGGGGCTGGCGATGGGGGTCGGCCTGATCTATGCCGGCCTGCTGATCGTGCCGATCGCCGTGTTCTGGCGCGGCCTGCCGGGCTGACGGTGGTTCAGGCACTGCATTTGCATGGAAGCTGGGTAAGATGGGCTGCACCATGGTGGTGCAGCTGGCGGGTCATGCCTGCCCCGTATTAACCCTGAAAGGTCATGCAAGCAATGCATAGGGTTGGATTCATTCAGCATTGGCCGCCACTCGGCCGCACCCCCTACAGTTCGCGGCCAGAGCGTTGCGTACCGGGATCGAAGTACCCGGTTGGTTCCACCCCCTGACGTCGAGGATGAGCATGTCAAGCAGTACCCGATTGCCTCGTTTCCTTCTGACTTGCGCCCTGCTGGGTGCAGGGGTGGCCGTGCAGGCCGGTCCCGTGCTGGACCGCATCCGCAGCACCGGCAAGATTGTCCTGGCGCACCGCGAATCGTCCGTGCCGTTCTCCTACCTCGACGCTGACCGCAAACCGGTCGGCTACGCGGTCGACCTGTGCCTGAAGCTGGCCGACGCCGTGCGTCGCAAGCTCGAGCTGAAGTCGCTGACGCCCGAGTACCTGATGGTCACGCCGGCGAACCGCATCCAGATGGTGGCCGAAGGCAAGGCCGACCTCGAATGTGGATCGACCACCAACAATGCCGAGCGGCGGCAGAAGGTCGGCTTCACCGTGCCGCACTACATCACCGGTGCGCGCTACATGGTGCGCTCCAACAGCCCGATCGACGACCTGGCCGGATTCGAAGGTCGCAGGCTGGTGTCGACCAAGGGCACCACGCCGCTGAAGGCGATCGACCAGGCCAACCGTGAGCGCTTGCTGCGCATCACCATCCTGGAGGCGCCCGACCATGCGCGCGCGGTCGAGATGGTCGAAAAGGGCGAGGCCGACGGCTTTGCGATGGATGACGTGCTGCTCTACGGCCTGATCGCCGGCCGGCCCGACCCCTCGAAGCTGAAGGTGGTGGGCAAGTTCCTGACCATCGAACCCCTGGCGATCATGCTGCCCAAGGATGACCCCGAGTTCAAGAAGATCATCGACGACGAGATGAAACGACTGATCCAGACCCGCGAGGCCCACCCGATCTACGAGCGCTGGTTCCAGAAGCCCATCGCGCCCGCCAACACCTCGCTGAACCTGCCGATGAGCTACCTGCTCAAGGATTTCTGGAAGTACCCGACCGACCAGGTTCCGTTCTGACACCTCAGGTTTTCACTCCCCCGGGAAGTACGTAGTCCCGCGTATGGCCTCGTGCCTAGAATTGTTTCCACATGCCCACAAGGGCGCTTTTTTCAACCTCTGAAGGAGTCTCCATGACCATGAAGAAGTCCCTGCTTGTCCTGGCCGCAGTGCTGGCGACCGCTGGTGCAGCGCAAGCCGACACGCTGAAGAAGATCAAGGACACCGGCAAGGTCGTCATGGGTGTTCGCGATTCGTCCGCTCCCCTGTCCTACACGCTGGGCGCAGGCAAGTACGCCGGCTACCATGTGGAACTGTGCGAGCGCATCATTGCCGACGTCGCCAAGCAGCTCGGCAACAAGCCCACGATCGAGTACACGCCCGTCACCTCCCAGAACCGCATCCCGCTGGTTCAGAACGGCACCGTGGACATCGAGTGCGGCTCGACCACCAACAATGCGGCCCGCCAGCAGCAGGTGGCCTTCGGCCTGACGACCTACATCACCGAAGTGCGCATGGCCGTCAACGCCAAGTCGGGCATCGAATCGATCGCGCAGCTCAACGGCAAGACGGTGGTCACCACCACCGGCACGACCTCGGTGCAGCATCTGCGCAAGCATGAGCGCGGCAACAACGTCGACTTCAAGGAAATCTTCGGCAAGGATCACGCCGACTCCTTCCTGATCCTGGAGTCGGGCCGTGCCGACGCCTTCGTGATGGACGACAACCTGCTCGCCGGCAACATCGGCAATGCCAAGAACCCCGGCGACTTCAAGATCGTCGGTGAAGTGCTGTCGGTCGAGCCGATCGCGATCATGATCCGCAAGGACGACCCGGCCTTCAAGAAGGCGGTGGACGATTCCATCGGTGCGATGATGAAGAGCGGCGACCTGGCCAAGCTGTACGACAAGTGGTTCATGTCGCCCACCCCGCCGAAGAACGTGAACTACAACCTGCCGATGGGTTCGATGCTCAAGGCGGCCATCGCCAAGCCCAACGACAACCCGATGGAAGCCTACGCGAAGAAGTGATCGCCTGACGCGACAAGACCCACCTGCCACGGCGGGTGGGTCTTTTTTTATCGTGTCGGGTGCGCCTCGGCGGGCCGCCAGGCCGGCCTTGGGGAGGTGATGCCGCATTGACAGTGAGGCGGTGCCGTTGTCCACTACGCCGGCACAGAAATCGCTTGCTCGCATTGAAACGCCCGGTGGTTGCGACGTGCATCGACACCGGAGGAGAACAAGATGTCTTTCGAATGGAACTGGCAAGTCTTCCTGCAAGACACCGGTGCCGGTCAAACCTACCTTGATTGGATGCTATCGGCCTGGGGCTGGACCCTGTCGGTGGCAGCCTGCGCCTGGGTCATCGCGCTCAGTGTGGGTGCCGTGGTCGGCACCTTGCGTACCGCACCACACAAGGGTCTGCAGACCTTCGGCAACGTCTGGGTCGAGCTGTTTCGCAACATCCCGCTGCTGGTGCAGATCTTCCTCTGGTACCACGTGATTCCGGCGCTGATTCCGGTCATGAAGGGCCTGCCGGGTTTTGTGCTGGTGGTGTTTGCCCTGGGCTTCTTCACCTCGGCCCGGGTGGCCGAGCAGGTGCGCGCCGGCATCCAGGCGCTGCCACGCGGTCAGATGATGGCCGGCTCCGCGATGGGCCTGACCGTCACCCAGACCTACCGATACGTCGTGCTGCCCATGGCGTTTCGCATCGTCATCCCGCCGCTGACCAGCGAGGCGATGAACATCATCAAGAATTCCTCGGTTGCATTTGCCGTGTCGATTGCCGAACTCACCATGTTTGCGATGCAGGCGCAGGAAGAAACCGCGCGCGGCATCGAGGTCTACCTGGCCGTCACCTCGCTCTACATCGTCTCGGCCTTTGCCGTGAACCGGGTGATGTCGTTCATCGAAGGGCGTGTGCGCGTGCCCGGCTATGTGGGGGGCAAGTGAGATGAATCTCGACCTGTCCTTCTACAACTGGGCGCTGATCTCCGATTACGTCCTCAAGGGTTTTGTCTTCAGCATCCAGCTCACGCTGATTGCGATGATCGGCGGCATCGTGCTGGGCACCATCCTGGCGCTGATGCGGCTGTCGGGCATCAAGTGGCTTGCCGTGCCGGCAACGATCTACGTCAACGGCATGCGTTCCATCCCGCTGGTGATGGTGATCCTGTGGTTCTTCCTGCTCGTGCCCTTCGTGCTCGGGCGTCCGATCGGCGCGGAGATGTCGGCCATCGTGACCTTCACGCTGTTCGAGGCGGCCTACTACTCCGAGATCATGCGCGCTGGCATCCAGTCGATTCCGCGCGGCCAGGTGTTCGCCGGCCAGGCCGTGGGCCTGACCTACGGGCAGAACATGCGCTTCGTGATCCTGCCGCAGGCCTTCCGCAACATGCTGCCGGTGCTGCTCACGCAGACCATCATCCTGTTCCAGGACACCTCGCTCGTCTACGCGATCGGCGCCTATGACATGCTCAAGGGCTTCGAGACCGCGGGCAAGAACCTGGGGCGCCCGATCGAGGCGTACCTGGCGGCGGCCGTGATCTACTTCGTCATCTGTTTTGCCTTGTCGCAGCTCGTCAAGCGACTGCAGCGCAAGATTGCCATCGTGCGCTGAGCGCCGCGGCGACTGAACCAACGGGATTTAGGAGACGACACCATGTCGGCAATGATCGAGATCAAGAACATCAGCAAGTGGTACGGCGCCTTCCAGGTGCTGACCGACTGCACCACCAGCGTGCAGAAGGGGGAGGTCGTGGTGGTCTGCGGCCCGTCGGGCTCGGGCAAGTCCACCCTGATCAAGACCGTCAACGCACTCGAGCCCTTCCAGAAGGGTGACATCCTGGTCGACGGCGTGTCGGTCAGCGACCCCAAGACCAACCTGCCCAAGCTGCGCTCGCGCGTGGGCATGGTGTTCCAGCACTTCGAGCTGTTCCCGCACCTGTCGGTGACCGAAAACCTCACGCTGGCGCAGGTCAAGGTGCTGGGGCGCAGCACGGACGAAGCCAAGACCCGCGGCCTGAAGATGCTCGACCGCGTGGGCCTGATGGCCCACAAGGACAAGTTCCCCGGCCAACTGTCCGGTGGTCAGCAGCAGCGTGTGGCCATCGCCCGGGCACTGAGCATGGACCCGATCGTGATGCTGTTCGATGAACCGACGTCGGCCCTCGACCCCGAGATGGTGGGCGAAGTGCTCGACGTGATGGTGCAGCTGGCCCAGGAAGGGATGACCATGATGTGCGTGACGCACGAGATGGGTTTTGCGCGCAAGGTCAGCCACCGCGTGATCTTCATGGATCAGGGCAAGATCATCGAGGACTGCAAGAAGGAAGAGTTCTTCGGCAACCCCGACGCCCGCTCGCCGCGCGCCAAGGACTTCCTGTCGAAGATCCTGCAGCACTGAGGCGGCGCAGTCCGGTACATCCGGCCGATGCCGCCGAGGCATCGGCGCCGGGTGCGTGCACGGTGCGTGCGCACCATGCTTCGCACTCATGCGGCCGACAGTCCCGGGCGGGGCGGTCGGCCGTTGTCACTTCACAGCAGGTTGCGCACCTGGGCCTGGGCCTGCAGCAGTGCGGGCAGGCAGCGATCCTGGAGTTCTGACATCGTCATGCGCGCGGCATGCACGCTGACGTTCAGTGCCGCCACCGAGTCGCCGCGCAGGTTCTTCAAGGGCACGGAGATCGTCCGCAGCCCGAGTTCGAGTTCCTGGTCGACGGCCGCAAAACCCTGCGAGCGGGCCCGCGCGATCTCGATGCGCAGGCGCTCCTTGTGCGTGATCGTGTGGGGCGTCAGCGGCTCCAGCGTCTGCTGTTCCAGCCAGGCATCGACCCGTTCCTGCGGCAGTGACGACAACAGCACCCGCCCGTTGGCGGTGCAGTAGGCCGGCACACGCGTGCCCGGCTGCAGGGTGGCCGACACCACCCGACCGGCCGTGGTCGCGGCGATGCAGATCACGTCGCTGGCGTCCAGCACACCGGCCGACGAGGCCTCCTGCAGCGTATGGGCCAGCTTGTGCAGTTGTGGGTGCACGATGCGCGGCAGCCGCGCCGAATGGATGTACGACTGCCCGAGGCGCAGCACCTTCGGCGTGATCGAGAACATCCGCCCGTCGTACGACACATACCCCAACTGGGTCAGCGTCAGCAGATAGCGGCGCGCTGCAGCCCGCGTGAGGCCGGTGCGTTGCGCCACTTCGGTCATCGACAGGCGCGTCTGCTCCTGGTCGAAGGCTTCGATCACGGCCAGGCCTTTTTCGAGCCCGGCAATGAAATCGCGCTTCTGGATGGTGAACTCGGAAGGGGAGGGACTGGACATGGAACACCTTGCTGTGCGATCAGCGGGCGCGATGGGCGATCTTCGCGTCAACTTGGCGGCAGTTGCGGGCTTGGGGCTTGTTCGACGACGCAATATAGCCTAGATTGCCGAGACCTGTTCGGTGCTCACACAAGTTTGCGTTAATCGCACCGATAGTTCGAATTCAAACCCTTTCTCGTCAAGATCATTGGCTGGTGTGGCTCGAAAGCCGCCCGAGCCGGACCTGACGGCCGGTACCGCGATGCCGGACCTACTCAACCGCCACCATGTCCTCATTCATCTTTGAAGGTTTTCTGTCCACCCCCGAGATGCTGGACACCTTCAGCGAGGTGTCGGTCGTCCAGGCGATGATGGACTTCGAGGCGGCGTTGACGCGGGCGCAGTGTGCGGTGGGCCTGGTCCCTGCAGCCTCCGCGCAGGCCATCGTTGGTGTCTGCAAGGCCGAGCTGTATGACGTGCCGGCCATCGTTGCGCAAAGCGGACGGGCCGGCAGCCTGGCCATCCCGCTGGTGAAAAAGCTGACCGAAACGGTGGCCCTGTTCGACAAGCAGGCGGCAGGCTATGTGCACTGGGGCAGCACCAGCCAGGACGTGATCGATACCGCCATGGTGCTGGTCACGCGCCGCGCCATCGCGCTGATCGATCGTGACCTGTCCCGGCTGATCGAAGCCCTGCTGGCACTGGCCGAGACCCATGTCGCCACGCCGGTGCTGGGGCGCACGCTGATGCAGCCGGCCCAGGTGGTGAGCCTGGGCTACAAGATGGTGGGCTGGATCGGCCCGCTGGTGCGCCGCCAGGCGCGGCTGCGTGAACAGGCGCAGCGCGCGTTGCGGCTGCAGCTGGGCGGGGCGGTGGGCACGTTGTCGGTCCTGGGTGAACACGGTGGCGAGATCGCGCGCCGCATGGCGGACGACCTCGGGCTGGGGCTGGCGCCGGGCGCCTGGCATACCCAGCGTGACGAATGGGTGGCCCTGGGCGCGGAAGTCGGCGTCCTGTGTGGTGCACTGGGCAAGATCGCGCGTGACGTCTCGATGATGTCCCAGGGGGAGCTGGGTGAACTGGCCGAGCCGTCCGGCGCGGGGCGCGGCGGTTCGTCGACCATGCCGCACAAGCGCAACCCGGTGTCGTCGATGGTGGCGCTGGCGGCGGCGCTGCGGGCACCCATGCGGGTGGCCGCCCTGCTGTCGGCGATGCCGCAGGAGCAGGAGCGCGGCCTGGGCAACTGGCAGGCCGAGCTGGCCGAATGGGCGGGGCTGTTCATCTCGGCCCATGGCGCCGTGCAGGCGATCGGCGAGGCGGCCGCGGGCCTGCAGGTCGATGCGGCGCGCATGCGCCAGAACATCGACGCCCTGCAGGGCCTTGTGTTTGCCGAAGCGGTGTCGATGCAGCTGGCTGCGCGCATCGGCAAGGCGCAGGCCCATGCGCTGTTTGAAACCCTGACCCGCCAGACCGTGTCCGAACGGCGGCACCTGCGCGATGTCACTCACGATGCGCTGCAAGGCGATGCCAGCCTGCGCGCCTTGCTGTCACCGCAAGCTGTTGACGAATTGTTCGACATCGACCGCGCCGCCGCACCGGCGGCCCGGCTGGCGCGTGAGCAACTGGATGCATTGCGCGAGGCCGCCCGGGCCCTGCGCGACGATACGGCCCCAGGCGCGTGACACACCGTTCCACCGTTCATCTTCCACAGGTATCCGACATGACTTCCAACGCGAACCCTGGCTCCCACGAAGACGAGTTCGAGCGTGGCCTGCGCAACCGCCGCCAGGTGCTTGGCGACAGCTGGGTCGAGCGCTCGCTGTCCAGCGCGAACAGCTTCAACGCCGATTTCCAGTCGCTGATCACCCGCTACGCCTGGAACGACATCTGGGGTCGCCCGGGCCTGGACCACCGCACCCGCCGGCTGCTGGTGCTGGGCATGACCATCGCCCTGGGGCGCTGGGAGGAGTTCGAGCTGCACATGAAGGCGGCCGTCGAGGCGGGCGTGCCGATCGACGACCTGAAGGAGACCCTGCTGCAGTCGGCCATCTATTGCGGCGTGCCGGCGGCCAACACGGCGTTCAAGCTGGCGCTGGGCATCCTGCGCGAGCATGGCATCGACGTGGCGGCACAACCGCTCACTGCCGAACGGCGCGTCTCGGTGCACCGCACCTTCAGCCTGCCCGAGCTGCATGTGGCACTGCAGGGCCACGGGGCGCCCGTGGTGCTGAGCCATGCGCTGGGCATGGACCTGCACATGTGGGATGGCCTGGCCGATGCGCTGGCGCCCACCTGCGAAGTGCTGCGCTACGACCACCGTGGCCATGGCCAGTCCGCCGCGCCGACGGGCCCGTACCGCATGGACGATCTGGTCGAAGATGCCGCCCGGGTGATCCGGGAGTGGGGCCGTGGCCCGGTGGTCTGGATCGGGCTGTCGATGGGAGGCATGGTGGGGCAGGGGCTGGCCATCCGCCACCCTGAGCTGATCAAGGCACTGGTCGTGGCCAACTCGACCTCGTACTACCCTGATGCGGGGCGCGAGATGTGGCGACAGCGCATCGCCACCGTCCAGGCGCAGGGCATTGCCGCCATCGCCGACGCCGTGATGGGGCGCTACTTCCACGACGGCTATCGTCGCGCCCAGCCGCAGGCCGAAGCCGCAGCGCGCGCCGGCCTGCTGCGCAACGACCAGACCGGCTACCTGGGGTGCTGCCACGCCGTGGCCGAGGTCGACTGGCGTGCCGGCCTGCCCGGCATCACCTGCCCGACGCTCGTGATCGCCGGTGAACTTGACCAGGGCGCGCCGGTGGCGATGTCCCAGGCCATCGCCGATGCGATCCCCGGGGCGCGGCTCGAGGTGCTGCCCGAGGCCTCGCACATCAGCGTGCTCGAACAGCCGGCGGCCTTCGAAGCGGTCATCCGCACGTTCCTGGCGGGCCTGGACGGCTGATCCTCAGCGGATGAACCGTCCGTCGCGCGACACCATCGTGAGTTCCACGTAGCGGCTTGCATTAGTGCCGGGCCCCTGAAAGCCGACCTGGAAACCGCCCAGGTCGTGGCGTGTCATGGCCCAGGCGGCATCGACAAACGCGGCGCGTGTGGGGTTGCGGCCTGCACGCCGCAGCACCTCGACCATCACACGGGCATTGATGTAGCCCTCCAGGGCCAGGTGCGAGGGGGCCAGCGACGTCCCCAGCGACTTCCAGGCGCTGAGGTAGTCGCGCACCACGAGCAGGGTCGACTGCGTGGGCAGCGGCACCACCTGGGACACGGTCACGCCAGCCGCGTCATCGCCCAGTGCGCGCAGGGTGCTGGCCGAACCCATCACCGACAGCGCGTACAGGGGCAGCCCCTTGCGCGCCACCCTGAAGGCCTTGATCACGTCGATCGTGGGTTGGCCTGCCAGGCCCAGCACGACGGCTTCGGGCGAGGCGCCGATGATCGTCGTCACGGCAGCCTGGGCGTCGATGCCGGTGTTCTCGACCGTGGCCGTGCCCACTGGCGTCAACGACCGACGGGCCAGCGCCGCCTGCGCCGCGGTGAAGATCTCCTTGCCGAAGGCGTTGTTCTGGTAGACCACGGCGATGCGCTTGATGCCGATCGTGGTGAGATGCTGCACCAGCTCTTCGGTCTCGTCGGGGTAGCTGGCCCGCACGTTGAAAATGTTGCGCATGTCCGCCGGCCGGGCCAGCAGGGCGCCTGTGAACGGCGCGAAGTAGGGCATGTCGGTACGACGCAGCATCGGCAGTGAAGCCTCGACCATGGGCGTGCCCATGCAGTTGAACAGGCCGAAGATGCTGCTGTCGTTCAGGAAGGCCTCCACATGGGCCACGGCCCGCTTCACGTCGTAGCCGTCGTCCTTCACCACCAGTTCGATCGACTGCCCCGCCATCCCGCCGGCGGCATTGACGGCCGCAAAGCAGGCCCGGGCACCGTCATGGGCCGCCTGCCCGAGTTCACCGAGCGGCCCGGACAGGGCGATCGACTGCCCCAGGCGCAGGCGCTGCGCGGCCCGGGTACCCACCCACGGTGCAGCCAGGCTGGCGGCCAGGGTCGTGAGGCAGCGACGTCGGGTGACACGCGAAGGCGGGCGAGGGATCGAGCTCATCCTTGCAGACTCCTGAAAGCGGTGAGCGCCGATGCTAGAAGTGAAGCCGCCGGCACGATGTCGTTGCGACGACAATCCTGGGGCGCACCCTGTCGGGACTAACCCGATGTCGGTGTGGCGCCGTGACGCAATCCACAAACGGGCACCTGATGAGCGATTTCAGTTTCTTCTGGCACGACTACGAAACCTTCGGCCGCGTGCCCCGCCGCGACCGGCCGGCGCAGTTCGCGGGCATCCGCACCGATGCGGCGCTCAACGAGATCGGCACGCCGGTCATGCACTACTGCCAGCCCGCGCCCGACTTCCTGCCCGATCCCGAGGCCTGCCTGCTGACCGGCATCCTGCCGCAGACCTGCCTGGAGCGGGGGCTGCCCGAGTACCGTTTTGCGGCCGCGGTGGAGGCTGAACTCGCGCTGCCCGGCACGGTGGGGGTGGGCTACAACACCATCCGCTTCGACGACGAGGTCACGCGTCACCTGTTCTGGCGCAACCTGATCGACCCCTACGCACGCGAGTGGCAGAACGAATGCGGCCGCTGGGACATCGTCGACATGGTGCGCTGCACCTGGGCCCTGCGGCCCGAGGGCATCGAATGGCCGACACATGAAGACGGCCGGCCCTCGTTCAAGCTGGAGCACCTGAGTGCCGCCAACGGGCTGGTGCACGACGCCGCGCACGATGCGCTGTCCGATGTGCGGGCCACGATCGCGCTCGCGCGCCTGATCCGCGAGCGCCAGCCGCGCCTGTGGGAGTTCTGTCTCAAACTGCGTCGCAAGGAGGCCGTGCTGGCCGAGATGGGCGTCGGCCGGCCGTTCCTGCACATCTCGGGCATGTACGGCCTGGAGCGCGGCGGCATTGCGGTGGTGTGGCCGCTGGCGCCGCACCCGACCAACAAGAACGAGATCCTGGTGTGGGACCTGGCCCACGACCCTGCCGAGTTGTTCGACCTGAGCGCGCAGCAGGTCAAGGAGCGCATGTTCACCCGCGCCGAGGATCTGCCCGAGGGGGTGAGCCGCCTGCCGATCAAGAGCGTGCACATCAACAAGTCGCCGATCGTGATCGGCAACCTGAAGACGCTGCCCGCGCCGCGGGCCGAGCACTGGGGCATCGACGTGGCGCGGGCCCTGGGGCATGCCGAGCTGCTGATGCAGCGTGGTGCCAGCCTGGCCGGCCTGTGGCCCGAGGTGATGACCCGCCCGCCGGTGAGCGAACCGGCCGACGTCGACGAAGACCTGTACGGCGGGTTTGTCGGCAACGAAGACCGCCGCAGACTGCAGCGGCTGCGAGCGCTCACGCCCGAACAACTGGCCCAGCAGTGGGCCGGCCGCGAGCCCACCTTCGACGACGATCGGCTGGGGGAGCTGTTCTTCCGTTACCGTGCGCGCAATTTCCCACAGACCCTGACCGACACCGAGCAGGCGCGCTGGCTCGAGCACTGTCATGCCCGGTTGCACCAGGGCGCCGGCGGCAGCCAGACGGTGCAGGGGTTCTTCGAGCGCATCGATGCGCTGGGCGAGTCGCTCGCTGAAGACGACGAGCGCGGCCAGGACATCCTGGGCGCGCTCTATGAGTACGCCGAGCACCTCGGCGAAGCCACGGCCGGCTGAGCGCGGCGCAGCGCCGGCTCAGGCCGCCGCGCTCACACGCGCTCGAGGATCACCGCGATGCCCTGACCCACGCCGATGCACATCGTACACAGGGCATAGCGGCCGCCCGAGCGGTGCAGCTGGTTCACGGCCGTGGTGGCCAGGCGGGCCCCCGACGCACCCAGCGGGTGGCCCAGCGCGATGGCGCCGCCGTTCGGGTTCACACGCGGATCGTCGTCCTGCAGGCCCAGGTCACGCAGCACCGCCAGGCCCTGCGCGGCAAAGGCTTCGTTCAGTTCGATCACGTCGATCTGGTCCAGTGTCATGCCGGCCAGCGCCAGCACCTTGCGCGTGGCCGGTGCCGGGCCGATGCCCATCACCCGGGGAGGTACACCGGCGGTGGCCATGGCCACCACCCGGGCACGCGGCGTGAGCCCGTGGCGCGCGGCGCCGGCTTCGTCGGCCAGCAGCAGCGCACAGGCGCCGTCGTTCACGCCCGAGGCATTGCCGGCCGTCACGGTGCCATCGGGCCGCACCACGCCCTTGAGCCTGGCCAGCGCTTCCATCGAGGTTTCACGCGGGTGTTCGTCGCGATTCACGACGATGGGGTCGCCCTTTTTCTGCGCGATGGTCACCGGGGTGATCTCGGCATCGAAGTAGCCCGACTTCTGAGCGGCCACGGCCTTGAGCTGCGAGGCCAGGGCCATGCGGTCCTGGTCTTCGCGGCTGATCTTCCAGTCGGTGGCCACGTTTTCGGCGGTTTCGGGCATGGCGTCCACACCGTACTGCGCCTTCATCAGCGGGTTGATGAAACGCCAGCCGATCGTGGTGTCGTAGATCGCATTGCTGCGGCTGAAGGCCGACTCGGCCTTGGGCATCACGAAGGGCGCGCGGCTCATGCTCTCCACGCCGCCGGCGATCATCAGGCTCGCTTCGCCCGACTTGATGGCACGCGCCGCGCTGCCCAGCGCGTCCAGGCCCGAGCCGCACAGACGGTTCACCGTGGCGCCCGGCACGTCCAGCGGCAGGCCGGCCAGCAAGGTGGCCATGCGGGCGACGTTGCGGTTGTCCTCACCGGCCTGGTTGGCGCAGCCGAAGATCACGTCGGTCACGGCAGCCCAGTCGACGCCGGTGTTGCGTGCCATCAGGGCCTTCAGCGGCACGGCAGCGAGGTCGTCGGTGCGCACCGAGGACAGGGCGCCGCCGTAGCGGCCGAAGGGGGTGCGGATGGCGTCGCAGATGAATGCGTGGGTCATGTATGTCTCGCTCGGTGGGGTGGGGGGCTGGTGGTGTCAGGCCGCGCTCAGGGCAATGGCCGTGACCTTCTGCAGTTCGTCCAGGCTCAGGCCGTCGACCATGTCGATCACGCGGGCGCCCTGCGGCGTCAGGTCGATCACGGCCAGATCGGTGTAGACCCGGCTGACGCAGGCCACGCCGGTGATCGGATAGGTGCACTGCGGCACCAGCTTGCTGTCACCCGACTTGGTCAGGTGTTCCATCATCACGTAGGTCTTCTTGGCACCGATGGCCAGGTCCATTGCGCCGCCCACGGCCGGGATGGCGTCGGGCGCGCCGGTGTGCCAGTTCGCCAGGTCACCATTGCCCGCCACCTGGAACGCACCGAGCACGCACACGTCGAGGTGGCCGCCGCGCATCATGCCGAAGCTGTCGGCATGGTGGAAAAAGCAGCCCCCGGGCAGCAGCGTGACCGGCTGCTTGCCGGCGTTGATGAGGTCGTAGTCCTCCTGACCCGGGGCCGGTGCAGGGCCCATGCCGATCACGCCGTTTTCGCTGTGCAGCACCACCTCGCGCCCTTCGGGCAGGTGATTGGCCACCAGGGTGGGCAGGCCGATGCCGAGGTTCACATAGGCCCCATCGGGAATGTCGCGCGCCACGCGGGCGGCCATCTGATCTCGTGTCCAGCGGTTCATCACGCTGCCTCCTTCTTGAATCCACCGGCCTGCGTGACCGAGCGCTCCACCTTCACCACCCGGTGCACGAAGATGCCGGGCGTGACCACGGCCTCCGGGTCGAGCGTGCCGAGCTCGACGACCTCGGGCACTTCCACCACCGTGCAGCGGGAAGCGGTGGCCATGATCGGGCCGAAGTTGCGCGCGGTCATGCGGTAGGTGAGGTTGCCCCAGCGGTCGGCACGTTCGGCCTTGACCAGGGCCAGGTCGGCGTGGATCGGGTACTCGAGCACGTACTGGCGGCCATTGATCTCACGGGTTTCCTTGCCTTGCGCCAGCTGGGTGCCGTAGCCTGTGGGCGTGAAGAAGGCACCGATGCCGGCGCCGGCGGCGCGGATGCGCTCGGCGAGGTTGCCCTGAGGCACCAGTTCGAGTTCGAGCTGCCCGCTGCGGTACAACCCGTCGAAGACATGCGAGTCGGCCTGGCGCGGGAAGGAGCAGATGATCTTGCGCACCCGCCCCGCCTTGAGCAGTGCGGCCAGACCGGTGTCGCCGTTGCCGGCATTGTTGTTGACCACGGTCAGGTCACGGGCGCCCTGGGCAATCAGGCCGTCGATCAGGACGTTCGGGATGCCGGCTGTCCCGAAACCGCCGATCATGACGGTCGAGCCATCACGAACGTCGGCCAGGGCTGCCTCCACGGAGGGGCAAATCTTGTTGATCATCGTGCGCTTTTCGAACAAGTTGATTGAAAATGCTTGGAAAGTTCTTATAATGAACTCACGTTCAATATAAGAACAATCCTACACCACCATGGCCCTCAATTCAAACCAGGACGGCGACTCACCCCGCCAGGAACCGGGTGACAGCTACGTGCAGTCGTTTGCCCGCGGGCTGGCGGTGGTGCGCACCTTCAGCGCCGAGGCCCCTGCACAGACCATCACCGAGGTGGCCGAGCGGGCGGGCCTGACGCGTGCGGGTGCACGTCGCATCCTGCACACGCTGCAGCACCTGGGGTATGTCGAGACCGAAGGGCGGCTGTTCAGGCTCACCCCCAAGATCCTCGACCTGGGCTTTGCCTACCTGAGCTCGCTGCCCCTGTGGAACCTGGCCGAGCCGGTCATGGAAGAGCTGGTGCAGGACATCAAGGAGTCGTGTTCGGCCGCCGTGCTTGACGGCACCGACATCGTCTACGTGCTGCGCGTCCCCACGCACAAGATCATGGCCATCAACCTGGGCGTGGGGAGCCGGCTGCCGGCCTACTGCACGTCGATGGGGCGGGTGCTGCTGGCCGGGCTGGCGCCCGAGGCGCGCCAGGCGCGTCTGGCCCGCATGGAACTGCTCGCGCGCACGCCGCGCACCGTCACCGATCCGGCCCGGCTCAACGAGCTGATCGAGCAGGTGCAGGTGCAGGGCTGGTCGCTGGTCGCTGAAGAGCTGGAAGAGGGCCTGGTGTCGCTGGCCGCGCCGATCCGCGGTCGGCATGGCGAGGTGGTCGCCGCCATCAATGTGAGCGGCCAGCAGCACCGCACCCCGCCGGTGGTGATGCTCGAACGCTTCCTGCCCAAGCTGCTCAAGGCCGCCCACGACATCAGCGCGATGATCGGCGGCAAGCCCTGAGCCACCCCGGGGTGACACTCAGGGCGCCGTGCTGCGGGCGCCCAGCTGGTTGGAGATGGTCTTCGCGCAGTCGCGCAGCGCCTGCGCGAGCAGGCCGTTCCAGCGGGTGTCAAAGGTGCCCGAGGGGCCGATCGCGGTGACGGCCATCACCATCGCGCCCATCGCGTCGAACACCGGCGCGGACATCGCGCTCACCCCCTCGATCACCGACCCCTGCGAGCGGCTCATGCCGTGGGCGCGCACTTCGTCGAGATGGGGGGCGAACTCCTCCCAGGTCGGCAGTGGCGGCAGCACCGGGTGGCCCGGCAGCGCTGGCGCGGCGTGATGCTGCTCCTGCAGCCGCTCCTGTTCGAGCACACTGCGCACCCGCTCGACGTCCAGGTAGGCGGCGAACAGCCGCCCCGAGGCCGTGCGCGCGATCGATTCGACCGTGCCGTGCCGCATGGTCACGAACACCGCCGACGGCGCTTCCTCGATGCGCACGATGGTCGGCCCGCGGTTGCCCCACACCGCCACTGACACCGTGTGGCCGATGCGCAGCGACAGCTCCGGCAGCAACGGCATCGCCACCCGCACCGGATCGGCCTGCTGCAGGCTGATCAGCCCCATCTGCAGTGCCAGCGGCCCCAGGCCGTAGCGGCCGGAGGCAGGATCCTGCTCGATCAGGCCGATCTTGCCGAAGCTCACCAGATAGGGGTGGGCCTTGGCCGGCGGCATGCCCGCCTCGCGGGCCAGGTCTTTCAGCGCGAGCGGCCGGCCGGCATGCGCCAGCGCACGCAGCAGTTGGCCGCCCACCTCCACGCTCTGGATGCCGCGGCGGTCACGGTCGATCTTGTTGTCTTCTTCCACGGTCGGTTCTATCCATCAAAAGGGGCGGTGCGGTGCGGCCTGGGGGCGCTCGGTGTTTTCCCTAGGTTTGGTGCCCAGGCTGCTCAACGGATTAGACATTAGCAAACAAGTTAACTAACATCAACACGAAATTCGATATTGACGAACGGCTTCCCCTAAAACGAACGCGCTGGGCCCTCGCCCGGTGCCCCACCGGAGTCCCACCATGAGTACCAAAGCCTTTGCCTCCCAGGCCGACCTCGAGGAAAAGCAGGTCAGCTTCACCCGGCTGTCCGACAACGCCTATGCCTATACGGCTGAAGGCGATCCGAACACCGGCGTCATCATCGGGGACGATGCGGTGATGGTGATCGACACCCAGGCCACCCCCGCGATGGCGCAGGACGTGATCCGCCGCATCCGCGAGGTGACCGACAAGCCGATCAAGTACGTCGTGCTCAGCCACTACCACGCGGTGCGTGTGCTGGGCGCCAGCGCCTACGAGCCCGAACACATCCTGGCCAGCCAGGACACCTACGACCTGATCGTCGAGCGCGGCGAGCAGGACAAGGCCAGCGAGATCGGTCGCTTTCCGCGTCTGTTCCGCAACGTGGAGTCGGTGCCGGCCGGCCTGACCTGGCCCACCATGACCTTCACCGGCAAGATGACCGTGTGGCTGGGCAAGCTGGAGGTGCAGTTGCTGCAGCTGGGGCGCGGCCACACCAAGGGCGACACGGTGGCCTGGCTGCCGCAGCAGAAGATCCTGTTCTCGGGCGACCTGGTCGAGTTCGACGCCACGCCCTATGCGGGTGACGCCTACTTCAAGGACTGGCCGCAGACGCTGGACCGCCTGGCCGCGCTGCAGCCGGCCGCGCTGGTGCCGGGGCGTGGCGCGGCACTGACCACACCCGAGCAGGTGCAGGCCGGTCTCAGCGGCACGCGCGACTTCATCGCCGACGTCTACGCCTCGGTCCAGGAGGGCGTGAAGGCCGGCCGCGACCTCAATGCGGTCTACAAGGACACCTACGCCCGCCTCAAGCCCAAGTACGGGCACTGGGTCATCTTCGATCACTGCATGCCCTTCGACGTGACGCGCTGCTATGACGAGGCCACCCAGTTCCCCGATCCGCGCATCTGGACGGCCGAGCGCGATCGTGTGATGTGGGAAACCCTGGAAGGTTGAGCGCGCCCTGGCGAGGACACCCGATGAGACTCAAGGACCTGCCCCAGGCCACGCACGCGCCGATCGACTTCCAGGCGATCGAGCTCGACTACGAGCGCAGCCCCGACCAGGACGCGACCCCGCCCGTGCAGCATCCGGTGGTGGTGGTCGGCGCCGGCCCGATCGGCCTGGCCCTGGCGATCGACCTGGCCCAGCAAGGCGTGCCGGTGGTGCTGCTGGACAACGACAGCCGGCTGTCCACCGGCTCGCGTGCGATCTGCTTTGCCAAGCGCACGCTCGAGATCTTCGACCGACTGGGCTGTGGCGACCGCATGGTGGCCAAGGGCGTGTCCTGGAACGTCGGCAAGGTCTTCTTCCGCAACGAACAGATCTATCGCTTCGACCTGCTGCCCGAGGGTGGACACGAGCGCCCGGCCTTCATCAACCTGCAGCAGTACTACGTCGAGGGTTTTCTGGCTGAACGTGCCGCCGCGCTGCCGTTGATCGACCTGCGCTGGAAGAACAAGGTGGTCGGGGTCGAGCCGGCGAGCGACCATGTGCGCGTGACGGTCGACACACCGGAGGGGCCCTACACGCTGATCGCGCAGCATCTGGTGGCCTGCGACGGCTCGCGCTCCGCGGTGCGCCAGCTCATCGGCCAGGAAAGCAAGGGCCGCGTCTTCCGCGACCGCTTCCTGATTGCCGATGTGCGCATGAAGGCCGAGTTCCCGGCCGAGCGCTGGTTCTGGTTCGACCCCCCGTTCCACCCGAACCAGAGCGTGCTGCTGCACATGCAGCCCGACGGTGTGTGGCGCATCGACTTCCAGCTCGGCTGGGATGCCGACCCCGAGGTCGAGAAGCGCCCCGAGAACATCCTGCCCCGCGTCAAGGCGCTGCTCGGGCATGAGGCCGAGTTCGAGCTCGAGTGGGCGAGCGTCTACACCTTTGCCTGCCTGCGCATGGAGCGCTTCCGGCACGGCCGGGTGATCTTTGCCGGCGACTCGGCCCACGGCGTCTCGCCCTTTGGCGCCCGCGGCGCGAACTCGGGCGTCCAGGATGCCGAGAACCTGGCCTGGAAGCTGGCCAGTGTGCTGCGCGGACGGGGCGGTGATGCGCTGCTGGACAGCTATGCAAGCGAACGCGAATACGCGGCCGACGAGAACATCCGCAACTCCACCCGGGCGACCGACTTCATCACGCCCAAGAGCGAGGTGAGCCGCCTGTTCCGCGACGCGGTGCTCGACCTGGCGCGTGACCATGCCTTTGCGCGCGGACTGGTCAACAGCGGGCGCCTGTCGGTGCCAGCCACGTTGCACGCGTCCGTGCTCAACACGCCCGATGCCGAGCTCTTTGCCGGGCGCATGGTGCCCGGTGCACCGGCGGCCGATGCGCCGGTGATGCCGGAGACCGGCCAGCCTGGCTGGCTGCTGCGCCAGACCGGCTCGGGGCGTTTCACCGCGCTGCTGTTCGCAGGCGGGCTGGATGAGCCGTCGCAGGCCCGCGCCATCGCGGCCCTGCACGCGGCGGCCGAGGGCCTGGCCGATCTGGACGTGCTGCGCATCGTGCCACCCGGCCCGGCCCGGCCGCACGACCTCGACGGCGCCACCACCCTGGTCGACCGCGACGGCCTGCTGGCTGACCGTTATGACGCCCGGCCCGGCACCGCCTACCTGCTGCGGCCCGACCAGCATGTGTGTGCACGCTGGCGCGTTGTCGAGCCCACTGCAGTGCGCACGGCGTTGCGTCGTGCCCTTGCCCTGACCTGAGGACAACCATGGCGCTGATCACCACCCCCCACCTGGCGTCGCCGGACGACTTCTACGAAGCGCTGATCGATGCCCACCGCGACCTGAGCACCCCGCAGAGCCACGAGCTCAATGCCAAGCTCGTGCTGCTGCTGGCCAACCACATCGGCGACGAGACGGTGCTGCGCGAGGCGCTGGACACCGCCCGCGCGAACGTGCTGCATACCGCCGACGTCCATCGAACCCCAACCGCCACTGCCTGACACCTGCCATGAGCCTGACCGCCACCTCCTACCTCACCGGATTCGGCAACGAGTTCGCCACCGAGGCCGTGCCCGGTGCACTGCCGCAGGGGCGCAACAGTCCGCAGCGCGCGCCGCTGGACCTGTACCCCGAACTCATCTCCGGTACCGCCTTCACCGCACCGCGCGCGAGCAATCGCCGCACCTGGATGTACCGCCGCCAGCCGTCGGTCGTGACCGGCGCGCACACCGCGCATGCCCTGCCGCTGTGGACCACGGGCGCGGCCGGTGGTGTGGCCATGCCGCCCGACCCGCTGCGCTGGGGGCCGTTCCCGTTCGAGGCCGGTGACCAGGACCTGATCGACGGCATGCGCACCGTGGTGGCCAACGGCGACGCCGAGGCCCAGACCGGCATGGCCGCTCTGGTGTACGTGGCCAACCGCTCGATGGGCCGGCGCGCTTTTGTCAATGCCGATGGCGAGATGCTGTTCGTGCCGCAGCAGGGCCGCCTGCTGATCCAGACCGAGCTGGGCGTGATGGACGTGCGCCCCGGTGAAGTGGCCCTGGTGCCGCGTGGCATGGCGTTCCGCGTGGAGCTGCCCGACGGCGTGTCGCGCGGCTACGTGGCCGAGAACTACGGCGCGTTCTTCCGCCTGCCCGAGCTCGGCCCCATCGGCTCGAACGGCCTGGCCAATGCGCGCGATTTCAAGACGCCGGTGGCCGCCTTCGACGATGCTGCGGGCGAGTTCGAGGTGGTGCGCAAGTTCGGCGGGCGCTTCTGGCGCTGCGCCATGTCGCACACGCCGTTCAACGTGGTGGCGTGGCACGGCAACCTCGTGCCGTTCAAGTACGACACGGCTGACTTCATGACGATCGGCTCGATCAGCTTCGACCATCCCGATCCGTCGATCTTCACGGTGCTGACCTCACCGTCCGACACGCCCGGCACGGCGAACTGTGACTTCGTGATCTTCCCGCCGCGCTGGATGGTGGCCGAGGACACCTTCCGCCCGCCCTGGTATCACCGCAACCTGATGAGCGAGTTCATGGGTCTGGTCTATGGCCAGTACGACGCCAAGCCCGAAGGCTTCAAGCCGGGCGGGGCCTCGCTGCACAACTGCATGGTGCCGCACGGCCCGGACGAAGAGGCCTTCGAGAAGGCCAGCACCGCGCCGCTGTCGCCGCACAAGCTGGACAACACCCTGGCCTTCATGTTCGAGAGCCGCTACCGTTTTGTGCCGACTGAATATGCCATGAGCGGTGCGGCGCTCGATGCCGATTACGCGGCCTGCTGGCAGGGCCTCAAGGACAACTTCAAGGGAGCACGTTGATGAGCCGCCTCGATGAAACGCATGATGCCGCGCTGAGTTCCTGGGTCGTTTCGGCCAACAGCGAGACCACCGACTTCCCCATCCAGAACCTGCCGCTGGCGGTGTTCCGCCGCATCGGCAGTGGCGAGTCCTTCCGCCCGGGCGTGGCCATCGGCGACCAGGTCGTGGACCTGGCCGCCTGCGGGCGCGCCGGCCTGCTGCCGGCAGCCGCGGCCGAACTGCTGGCCGGCGAGCAGCTCAACGCCTTCATGGCCCAGGGGCGCGCGGCCCGCGTGGCGTTGCGCCTGGCCTTGTCGCGCGGGCTGCGTGCCGGCAGTGCCCAGCAGGTGGCCTTCCAGGCCTGCCTGGTGCCGCAGGCCGAGGCCGAATACGCGCTGCCCTGCCGCATCGACGGCTACACCGACTTCTACACCGGCATCCACCACGCCACCGCGGTGGGCAAGCTGTTCCGGCCCGACAACCCGCTGCTGCCGAACTACAAGTGGGTGCCCATCGGCTATCACGGCCGCACCTCGTCGATCCATGTGAGCGGCCAGCATTTCCGCCGCCCGCAGGGCCAGTTCAAGGGGCCCAACGATGCGGCGCCGCAGTTCGGCCCGTGCCGGCGCCTCGACTATGAGCTGGAGGTGGGCGCGTTCATTGCCGCAGGCAACGATCTCGGACGCCCGATCCTGATGGAAGAGGCCGAGGACCACCTGTTCGGTCTGGTCCTGCTCAATGACTGGTCGGCCCGCGACGTGCAGGCCTGGGAATACCAGCCGCTCGGGCCTTTCCTGTCGAAGAACTTCGCAACCACCATCTCGCCGTGGATCGTCACGATGGAGGCGCTCGAGCCCTTCCGCCAGTCGTGGACCCGCGATGCGGCAGACCCCCAGCCGCTGCCGTATCTCGAGAGTCCCGCCAATCGCCAGCAAGGCGCCGTCAGCGTCGACCTGGGTGTCTGGCTGCAGACCGCGGCAATGCGCGAGGCCGGTCAGGCACCGCAGCGGCTCATGAGTTCGAACTTTGCCGACTCCTACTGGACGCTGGCTCAGCTGGTGACCCACCACTCGTCCAACGGCTGCAACCTGCAGCCTGGTGACCTGCTCGGGTCCGGCACGCAGTCGGGCCCGCAGGAAGGGCAGGGCGGTTCGCTACTCGAACTCACGTGCGGTGGTCAAAAACCGGTGCGATTGGCGAACGGCGAGACTCGCACTTTTGTCGAGGATGGCGATACTGTCGTGCTGCGAGGCCGCTGTGAACGGCCCGGATATCGCTCGATCGGCTTTGGCGAATGCGCATCCACCGCGCTGCCCAGCGTGTCGCGTTGAATTGAAACAAGGAGACTGAAACCATGAAAAAGACCCTGAAACTGTGCGCGGCCGCTGTGCTGGCCGCTGCCGCCAGCCTCGGCGCCCAGGCCCAGGAAGTGACGCTGAAGGTGCATCACTTCTGGCCGCCCCAGGCCATGCCGCCGACGCAGATCCTGCAGCCGTGGTGCGACAAGATCGCCGCCGAGTCGAACAACCGCATGAAGTGCCAGATCTTCCCGGCGATGCAGCTCGGCGGCACACCCGCGCAACTGATCGACCAGGCCAAGGACGGCGTCGTCGACATCGCCTTCACGCTGCCGGGCTACACCGCGGGCCGCTTCCCCATCATGGAAGTGTTCGAGCTACCCTTCATGACCAACTCCGCCGAGGCCGGGGCCAAGGCCGCGTGGGACTTCTACGTGAAGTACGGCCAGAAGGAATTTGCCGCCGTCAAGCCGCTGATGTTCAGCGTGCACGACGAAGGTTATGTGCACACCAGCAGCAAGCAGATCAAGACGCTGGCCGACTTCAAGGGCCTGAAGATGCGTGCCCCCACGCGCCAGACCAACCGCCTGCTGGCCTCGCTGGGTGCCACACCCGTGGCCATGCCGCTGCCGGCGGTGGCCGAGGCCGTGAGCAAGGGCGTGATCGACGGCTTCCTGCTGCCCTGGGAGGTGATCCCGTCGGTCAAGCTGCACGAGATGGTCAAGTACCACTCCGAGACCGACCCGTCGCGTCCGGCGCTCTACACCTCGGTGTTCATCATCGCGATGAACCCGGCGAAGTACAACGGCCTGCCGGCGGACCTGAAGGCCATCATCGACCGCAACAGCGGCGCCGGTCTGTCCGCCAATGCCGGCAAGATCTGGGACGCCAGCCAGGCTGTCGGCCGCAAGCCGGCCACCGACCGTGGCAACACCTTCCACATGATCCCGGCGGCCGAAGTCGACAACTGGATCAAGGCTTCGGCTCCGCTGTACGACGACTGGGTGGCCGCGATGGACAAGGCCGGCCTGCCGGGCAAGCAGATGCTGCAGGACGCGCGCGACCTGCTCGTCAAGTACAAGAAGTGACCGGCGTGAAACCCCGCGGCCTGCGCTGGCCGCATCGGGGTTTCCACCCCACCTGAGCCGGCCCGGATGCGGCAGGCTCACGCAGGGCGAACGGGCATGCGCCTGTTCGCCCTTGGAGCATCTGCATGTACAAATTCTTCAGAATCGTCGCGATGGTGTTCGCGCTGGTCGGGGGGGCGGCGGCCGCGGCGGTCGGTTTCCTGACCGTCGCCAGCATCGTCGGGCGCAGCATGTGGTCGTCGCCGATCTCCGGCGATGTCGAACTCACGCAGTTCGGCGTGGCCCTGTGCATCTCGCTGTGCCTGCCGTGGTGCCAGCTCCACGGCGGCAACATCATCGTGGACTTCTTCACCGCGCGGGCCAGCGCCCGTGCGCAGCAGGTGCTGGACGGCATCGGCGCACTGCTGCTGGCCGCGATGATGGCCCTGCTGGCCTGGCGCACGGCGGTGGGCGCGATGTCGGTGATGGAAGCCAACGAAACCTCGATGATCCTCGGCCTGCCGATGTGGATCGTCTACGTCGTGCTCGCGCCGGGCTTTGCGCTCACGATGCTCATTGCAATCTATCAGGCGGCCATGCACTTCCTTGGGCGCGAGTCGGAGGCTGTGGCATGAGTCAGCGGATGGGTGTCGATCCTGTACAGGGCATGCGAGCAGGCGCCTGCGGTGGGGAGCGTTCATGAGCGGCGCGACGGTCGGTATCGTGATGTTCGCGGTCATGCTGGTGCTGATGGCCGTGCGCATCCCCATCGCGGCGGCGATGTTCATTCCCGGTGCCGTGGGTTACTGGGTCATGACCAACGACATGGCCTTGCTGAACATGCTCAAGGGCTCGGCGGTGGCGCGGCTGACGGTCTATGACCTGTCGGTCATTCCGCTGTTCCTGCTGATGGGGCAGTTCGCCACGCAGGGGGGCCTGTCGCGGGCCCTCTTCCAGGCGGCGGCGGCCTTCATCGGCCACATCCGAGGTGGCCTGGGCATGGCGGCGATCATCGCGGCCGCGGCGTTTGGCGCCGTGTGCGGTTCTTCGGTGGCCACGTCGGCCACGATCGCGCAGGTGGCCTACCCCGAGATGAAGCAGCATGGCTACGCCGGGCGACTGTCCACCGGGGTGCTGGCCACGGGCGGGACGCTGGGGATCCTGATCCCGCCGTCGGTGCCGCTGGTGGTGTATGCCATCCTGACCGAGCAGAACATCGCCAAGCTGTTTGCCGCAGCCTTCATTCCCGGGCTGATCGCGGCGCTGGGCTACATCGTGGTGATCGCGATCTACTGCCGCCTGCGCCCCGAGATGGCCCAGCCGTCCGAGCCGCTGCCGTGGTCGCAACGCTGGAAGGCGCTGCTGGGTGTGTGGCCGATCGCCACCATCTTTGTGGTGGTGTTCGGCGGCATCTATGCCGGCAAATTCACGCCCACCGAAGGCGCGGCGGTCGGCGCCATTGCCACGTTCGTGGCCGGCATCGCCAAGCGCGAGCTGGACCTGGGCGGCATCCGCCGGTCCTTCCTGGGCACGGCCGAAACCTCGGCGATGGTGTTCATGATCTTCCTCGGCGCCGACATGATGAACTCGGCCCTGGCCCTCACGCAGATGCCGGCCAACCTGGCGAGCTGGGTGGCGGGCCTGGACATCGCGCCGCTGGTGATCGTGTCGTGCGTGCTGGTGTTCTACGTGATCCTCGGCTGCGTGATGGACGAGCTGTCGATGATCCTGCTGACCATCCCGGTGCTGTTCCCGGCGATCATGGGCCTGGACCTGTGGGGCCTGGGGCCCCAGGAAAAGGCGATCTGGTTCGGCATCCTGGTGCTGATGGTCGTCGAGATCGGCCTGATCGCACCGCCCGTGGGCCTGAACGTCTATGTCGTCAACAGCGTCTGCAAGGACGTTCCGATGGCCGAGACCTACAAGGGTGTGCTGCCCTTCCTGGCCAGCGACGTGATCCGTGTGATCGCGCTGCTGTTCGTGCCCGCGATCAGCCTGGGCGCGGTGTGGTGGCTGTTCCCGTGACGAGCGGCTCGCCGGGCGAGTCGCCCGGCAGGCCGAGCACCTCGTCGAGCACCTCCAGCACCTGGCGAACGTCCAGCGGTTTGGTCAGGTAGCGGCACGCACCGGCCAGGCCGGCTGCCTCGAGCTGATGTTCCAGCGCATCGGCGGACACCACCACCACCGGAATGGCCGCCAGTGCCGGGTCCTGCTTGATCCGCTCCAGCAGGTCCAGCCCGTGGCCGTCGGGCAGGTGCAGGTCGAGCAGCAGCAGATCGGGCGAGCGGGCCTGCAGCCGCTGCAGCCCCTGAGCGAGCGTGGGCGACACCGTCAGCGTCACCTGGGGACGGTGAGCCAGCACGCCGCGCATCAGTTCCACGTTGACCTCGTTGTCCTCGATGTAATGCACGCTGCGCGGCCCGTACTGCGCGGGGCGTGGCGGCGGCGGTTCGGGCTCGGCCGCACTGGCGGGCAGGCTCGTGTCCACGCCGGGCAACTCGAGCGTGAAGCAACTGCCCACCCCTTCCGTGCTTGTCACGTTGAGTGAACCTCCCATGCTTTCGGCCAGACGCTTGCTGATGACCAGACCGATGCCGGTGCCGGCCAGTCCTGTGCGTTCGCGGCCCAGCCGGTTGAACGGCTGGAACAGGTTGGCGAGCTGATCGGCACTCATGCCCAGCCCCTGGTCAGCCACGCTCACCTGCACCCAGGCCCGCCCGTTGACCCGACGTCCGTGGGCATGCACACGCACGACCCCGCCGTCGCGGTTGTACTTCACCGCATTGCTCAGCAGGTTGGTGAGCACCTGCTTGACCCGGGTGGTGTCGCCCAGCAGTTGCAGCGCATCGTCGATGCCCTGGATCTCGATGTGCACATTGCGTCGGGCGGCCTCGGCCGTGACCATCGCCACCGATTCGCCCAGGGCCGCCAGCACCGACACCTGCACCGGCTCAAGCTTGATCGCGCCCAGCTCGATGCGCGACAGGTCGAGCACGTCGTTGATCATGTTCAGCAGGTGCCAGCCCGCCTTCTGGATCTGTTCGATCCAGTCGCGCTGGCGGCCGCCCTGGGCCTGCGAGCCCGGGTCCAGCGCCAGCAACTGTGCAAAGCCCAGCATCGCGTTGAGCGGTGTGCGCAGCTCGTGGCTCATGCGCGACAGGAACTCGCTCTTGGCCCGGTTGGCGGCCTCGGCGGCTTCGCGCCCGCGCTCGGCTTCCTGCAGCCGCAGGTGCTCGGTGATGTCCTCGACCACCCCCACCGTGCGGTAAGGCGTGCCGCCGCCGTCGCGCAGCGGACGCACCAGCACCCGCACCCAGCGCACCTGTCCGTCCTTGGTGAGGTAGCGTTTGTCGCGCCGGTACATCGGCAGCTCGCCACGCGCCAGCCGCTGCAGCAGCTCGACATCGGCCTCGCGGTCTTCGGGGTGGGTCAGGGCGCTGGTGGACATCAGCACCAGTTCGTCGGCCCCGAACCCGGTGAGCTGCGAAAAGCCGGGGTTGGCCTGCATGATCTGGCCTTCCAGGTCGGTGTAGACCACACCGATGGGCACGGTGTTGAAGATGTTGCGAAAGCGCCGTTCGCTGTCGCGCAGGGCCTCTTCAGTCAGGCGCCGTTCATGGACCTCATGTTCGAGCCGACGTGTGCGGTCGCGCACCGCGGCCTCGATGCGCAGCGTGCGGCCGGTGATGAACAGCAGCAGCGTGCCCAGCATCGCCACCGCGAGCAGCCCGAGCACCGAGAACATCCAGGTGTTCCAGCCGGCATCCACACCGGCACGGGCCTCGGAGTGGATGCGCAGCTCCCAGCGTCGTTCGGCAAACCGGAAGGGCTCGAGGTGGACCTGCGTGCGTGTGCGCCGCGATGCGCTGGTCGGGCAGCGGGGATCGCCGGCCAGCGCGCGGTCGGCGTCCAGGTCGTACAGGCACAGACTCAGGCCGCGGGGTGACTCACCCACCAGCCGATCCAGGGTGTCACCCAGTCGCAGCGTGACGAACACCAGGCCGCGCATTGTGGCCATGCGCTGATCTTCAGTGCGCGGCCAGCCGTCATACACGGCGCGGTAGACCACGACGCCCGTCTGCTCGCCGGTTTCCTGGGTCAGCCGGAATCCGCTGGTGGCCACGGCACCCCCGGTCCGTCGGGCTCGTTCGATCGCCTCGCGGGCGGCCGGGATCGACAGCACGTTCACACCCAGCGCCTGCGAGTTGCCCGGCATGGGCTCGACGAACTGCATGGCCACGACCTCGCGATCCTGCACCGTGAGGCTGCGACCTTCGGGACGGTCAAACACCCGGAAACCCGGCAGGCCCTCGGCCTGCATGCGCGACTCCAGCGCCGGTACCTCACGCCGGTCCACCCGGATGTGCCAGCCCAGCGCCTGCAGACCCTTCAGCTTGGCGTGCCAGGGCTCGCTGGCGGCAGTGAATTCGCTGCGTGAGACCTCCTGCGAGGCCAGGTACACGCCATGCATTGCGTCGAGGGCGTCGAGGTGTCGACGCAGGCCCAGCACCACGTTGTTGGCCAGCGCGCTGGCGTCGCGC
This sequence comes from uncultured Comamonadaceae bacterium, assembly GCA_946482595.1. The sequence goes on along the minus strand of CAMLSD010000005.1, from coordinate 23,790 downwards.
GAGAACGTCGCTTCGGCACGTTCATCCTCCCACCGCGAGACGGCCGAGATCGCCAGCCACAGCAGCGCCGTCGTGGCAGCCAGCGGCAGCGCCACGGTGATGCGCCGCGGCATCCATTCTTCCCGGGGCTGACCGATGAAGCTCAGCACGATGGGGGCGGCGATCAGCACCCCCAGCGAGTCCCCACACCACCAGGTGAACCAGGTCACCAGCCATTGGTCACGTTCGATGGCGCTGAACTGCGTCAGCGCCAGCGTGCCGACGGAAGCGCTGATGAAACATGCCAGCGGGCCGCCGATCATCATGAAGCGCAGGATCTGCTGGGGCTTCTCCAGCGTGAACGGTGCTTTCAGGTGGCGCCGAACGAGCACGGCTGCGGCCCAGGCCTGCAGCGCCACGCCCACCGAGATCGCCGGTGGCAGCCACATGCTGGCGCCGGTGTCGCCTGACCACGACAGGTAGGTATTGACCGCGAGCGCCGCTGCAGCAGCCGACAAGGCCTGCCAGGGGCCCCATGCCAGCGTGGCGGCCAGCGCGACGCCAGCCGACGGATACAGTGGGGAGGCATAACCCGGCGGGATGGCCAGCGACAGCGCCGCCAGCGACAGCAGTCCGTAGGCCACGAAGGTGGCCAGGACTCGTCGCAACACGGTGATCGGCGGGGCGTCGACGGGCATCTCGGGGCAGCACGACCACTGGACGATGTTGTCCAGCCTAACACCGGCCTGGGTGCTGCGTCACTCCCTCCGCACCCGTAGGTGCAGGCCTTGACGCAGCGCAAGCCACCTCAGGGCACTTCCCGTCCGGCGCCGGCCGACCAGATCGCATGCCAGGTGGCCGCCGGCAGGTGCACGTCCAGCGCTCGCACGGCGTCACGGATCGCCTCGATGCGACCGGAGCCGGTGATCGGATGAGGCCGACTCGGGTGCCGCAGCAGCCAGGCATAGGCCACCGTCGCCGGCGAGCAGCCCAGGTCCGCGCCCACCTCGGTCAGCGTCTGCCGCACCTGGACGGCCTGGGCGTCTTCGCCGCTGAAGAGGCGCCCGCCCGCCAGAGGCGACCAGATCATCGGCCGCAGGCGCAACTGCTGCGCCTGATCCAGCGTGCCATCGTGCAGGGCGTCCCGCTGCAGCGGGGAGCATTCGACCTGGTTCGTCACCAGCGGCGTGCGGCTGGCCAGCAGTGCAAACTGGGCTGGCGTGAAGTTGGAGACGCCGAAGTGGCGCACCTTGCCTGCCTGGCGTAGCTGCTCGAAGGCCTGCGCCACAGCGTCGGCGTCCATCAGCGGGTCGGGGCGGTGGATCAGCAGCAGGTCGAGGTGGTCGCACCGCAGCGCGCGTAGCGACTGCTCGACACTGGCAACGATGTGCTGCGGCGAGGTGTCATAGGCCTTCACGCGGTGCTGCGGGCGCGTGGCGCTGACCAGCTGGATGCCGCATTTGCTCACCAGCTGCAGTCGCTGGCGCAGCCCGGGCGACAGGGCCAGCGCCTCGCCGAACAGGGCCTCCACGGTGTAGCCGCCGTAGATGTCGGCATGGTCGAAGCTCGTGACGCCCAGGTCCAGGCATTGTTCGATCCAGCGCAGTCTTTGCTGGGGTGTCCAGTGCCAGTCGTGCATGCGCCAGCAGCCCGCGACCACCGGTGACAGGTGGAAGTTCGGTTCCATCGTGGTTACCTCCGTTCAGAAACGCACAAGGCGCCCCGTGGGGCGCCTTGGTCAGGAGGCTGCATTGTGCCTCTCAGGCGAGCTGGTAGTGGTTGAAGTTGTCCTTGCCCACCCGGTGCATGGTCTTGCGCTGGATGCGGCCCCATTCGGTGTTGCCGTCGATCGTGGTGAGCCCGGGGGCCGGGCCGGTGCCGTCCACGCTTTCGATCAGGAAGTGATGGCTCTGTGTGGCCACACAGCCGATGTCGGCCTGCCGGATGCCGGCCGCGAAATTGCTGCTCCAGCTCGCCAGCTTGAGCGGCCCCACCGGCCCGCCTCGGCCGATGTCCCAGCTCACCGGAATGCCGGCCTTGCGGTAGCAGTACACCGCAAAGATGCCGCACCAGCTCTTTTCCTGGGTCTTCAGGCCCACCCACGGCTTCCAGTGCCAGTCCCCCGTGCCGTTCTTGCGGAAGTTGGCCTCGGTCAGCTGCACGTTGGCCGCAAACTTGAACATCTCGATCAGGAAGTCCAGCCCCTTGGGCCGGTTGCCGATGCGCACCGAGAAATCCACCGTGCCCATGTGCTGTTGCGCGATCGTCAGCACCAGCGGGCGCAGCGCTGCATACGCCCCACCGGGCAGGCCCGGCACCACCGGTACGCCGCCCTGGGCCACCATGGACAGCAAGGCCAGCAGCGACTCCCAGGTCAGCGGCCCGACGATGCCGTCCGGCGTGAGCTTGTTGCCGGATTGGAACTCCTGCACCCGCGCCTTCGTCTTGCCGCCGAACTGTCCGTCAGGCACAAGTTGCGGCAGGTGGGTGGGGAGCTTGTTCAGACCTTCCTGGAGTTGACGGACTTCGGGCCCGGTGGAGCCGAACATCAGGGTACGGGGCATGAAAGAACCTTTGGGTGGAGCCAAGACCAATGCGTCGGGCCGCCGCATGGCGGCTCTGCGCGTGACATGGGCTCTACCTTAGGTGCCACGACGGCGGGTTGCCATCCCTATGCCGGTGTGGCCGATCCCCAGAGTTAGGGAGCCGAGAAGGTGCGAACCAATATGTTGGTGACTTGCCCTGGTCCAGGGCAGACTGCATCGCATGGCCCGGCGCAGTCGTGGGCATTCGTCAGCATGTGTTGACGATCAAGACGCCGTCAGCTAATGTTGACGGCATGGACCTGTCTGAACACCTTCCCGATCCCTCGGATGTTGCCCAGGCGCTGGCGTGTGTCGTGGCACTGCGCCGGCTGGCCGACGACTACGAGGCGAGCGTCGTCCGCATCGCGCTGCAGGAGGGCTGGTCCTGGTCCCAGATCGGCGAAGCCCTGGGCGTGACCAAGCAGTCGGCGCACCGTCGGCTTTCTCATCTACAAGCCTGAACGCTGGCCGGGATCAAGCATGTTCGATGCCATCAAGTGCAAATTTCGTGATGTGGCGACCATCGCCAGCTTGTCTGGCGAGGCGGAGCGCCTGGCCCGAGGTGACGGGACGCCGACCCCCGGCTCCGAACACTTCGTGCTGGCGGCGATCGCCTTGCCGGACAACACAGCGTTGCAGGCTTTTGAACGACTGGGCCTGACGGGCGAGTCGTTCGCTGCGGCCATCAGGGCCCAGTATCTGAGCTCGCTGGATCACCTCGGACTCGGTGCGGGATCGAGGCCGTCCGCGACACCAGCGTCGCCTGCAGCGGTCCGCCCCGCGCCGAAGCTGTACACGGCCGCCGCGTCCGGCCAGGCCCTGATGCAGCGCATTGCCGAGCGTGCGCCTGACCGGCGGTCACGGCCGCTGCTGGGCGCCGATGTCCTGCTTGCCGCTGGCGAAGAGCGCTATTCCGTCGCCGCACGTGCGTTTGGCCACCTGGGGATCGTGCCAAGCCAGCTGGAAGCGGCAGCGAACCTGGCTATCCAGGACTGGGCGCAGACCGCCGATCGCGCCTGAAAGCTTGTTGCCACATCCTGCGTGAGCGAGAGACGACCCTGCACACCTTCTCAGCCCCGGATGGGCCCCGGGCGCCTTTCACAGCGGCTTCAACTCATAGCTCGTGCTGCGCCCGCCGGCGGCTGTCTTGCGCAGGATTCCTCGCTCCATCAGGTCGCTGATGTCTCGCAGCGCGGTGTCCGAGGAGCACTTGGCCAACGCGGCCCATTTGCTGTTGGTGAGCTTGCCCTCGAAGCCATCCAGCATGCGGTTCAGCACCTTGACCTGGCGCTCATTCAATGAGGCGCCTTGCAGGCTCTGCCAGAACCGCGCCTTGAACAGTACGGCGTCCAGTTCACCATGGGCTTGGGCCACGGCCTGGCCGAGCATGTCCAGGAACCAGCGCAGCCATGGCGTCACATCCATCGAGCCCTTTTGTGTGCGCTCAAGGATGTCGTAGTAGCTCTTGCGCTCACGCTGGATCTGTGCGGACAGGCTGTAGAAGCGCAGGGGGCTTGCGTCGGCGCGCGCCAGCAGGAGGTCACCCACGGCACGTGCGATGCGGCCGTTGCCATCATCGAAAGGATGCAGCGTGACGAACCACAAGTGACCGAGCCCTGCACGGATCAGTCCCGGATCGTCGGGCTCCGGGTCATTCAGCCAGGCCAGGAATACGTCCAGCTCCGACGTCAGTCGCTCTGCTGGGGGCGCCTGGAAGTGCACTCGCTGGCGATTCATCGGGCCGGAGACCACCTGCATGGGGCCGTGGGCATCGTCGCGCCATGCGCCTGTGGTGATCCTGGTGAGGCCAGAGTAGCCGGTGGGAAAGAGCGCTGCGTGCCATGCGTAAAGGCGCTCAGGTGTAAGAGGGGCGGCAGGTTGGGTGGTCGCATCCAGCACCATCTCCACCACGCCCTCGACGTGCCGGTCCACGGGCGCCAGCGATCCGATGTCCACCCCCAGGCGGCGGGCGATGGACGACCGCACGGAGGCCGCATTCAGGTGTTCACCTTCGATCTCGCTGGTCTTGAGCACATCGTTGGTCAAGGCGGCCAGGCGGGCTTCGTCGCGCAGACCCAGGCCCACGTCAGCGAGCCGGCCCAGCAGCACCCCTTGGGCGCGGCTGACCTGTGCCATGGGCTCCGCCAGTGTGCTGAGGTCGTAGCGCCATCGAGGCCAGTCGGGCGCCTGCCAGATGTAGAGGTAATCGCCGCTGTACATGCGGTGATTGTGGGCGTCATTCGCCGCAGTCGCAAGCCATTTGCCGCATCATGTGCGGTGAAAGTGGGTGCAATCGCCGCACGACGAAGGGTTCGGGCGGCCGCCTGTGCACCGCCCGTCGCCGCCCCGAATCAGACGTTGAACAGGAAGTTCAGCACGTCCCCGTCCTTCACGACGTATTCCTTGCCTTCGGCGCGCATCTTGCCGGCGTCCTTGGCACCTTGCTCACCCTTGTAGGCGATGAAGTCGTCGAAGGCGATGGTCTGGGCGCGGATGAAACCGCGCTCGAAGTCGGTGTGGATCACGCCGGCCGCCTGGGGCGCGGTGTCGCCCTTGTGGATGGTCCAGGCGCGCACTTCCTTGACGCCGGCCGTGAAGTAGGTCTGCAGGCCCAGCAGGCTGAAGCCGGCACGGATCAGGCGGTTCAGGCCGGGTTCGTCCTGGCCCATCTCGGCCAGGAACATCGCGCGGTCCTCGTCGCTCATCTCGGACAGTTCGGCCTCGGTCTTGGCGCAGATGGCCACCACCGGGGCGTTCTGCGCTGCGGCGTATTCCTTCAGGCGGTCGAGGAAGGGGTTGTTCTCGAAGCCGTCTTCAGCCACGTTGCCCACGAACATCGCCGGCTTGGCGGTGATCAGGCACAGCGGCTTGAGCACGACCAGTTCTTCCTTGCTGAAGTCGATCGTGCGCACCGGCTTGCCTTCATTGAGCACGGCCTCGCACTTCTTGAGCACCTCGACCAGGCGCAGCGCGTCCTTGTCGCCGCCGGCCTTGGCCACCTTGGTGTAGCGCTGCAGGCTCTTCTCGACGGTGGACAGGTCGGCCAGGCACAGCTCGGTCTGGATCACCTCGATGTCCGAGATCGGGTCGACCCGCCCGGCGACGTGGATCACGTTCTCGTCCTCGAAGCAGCGCACCACGTTGACGATGGCGTCGGTCTCGCGGATGTGCGAGAGGAACTGGTTGCCCAGGCCCTCGCCCTTGGAGGCGCCAGCCACCAGGCCTGCGATGTCCACGAACTCGACGATCGCCGGCACGATGCGCTCGGGCTTGACGATCTCGGCCAGCGCCTGCAACCGCGGGTCGGGCAGTTCGACGATGCCCACGTTGGGCTCGATGGTGCAGAACGGGTAGTTCTCGGCGGCGATGCCGGCCTTGGTGAGGGCGTTGAACAGGGTCGACTTGCCGACGTTGGGCAGGCCGACGATGCCGCATTTGAGGCTCATGGCGGGGCTTTCGGGGATCAGGGCAGAACCCGGCATTTTAAGCGGCCGGCCCCGGGGGCGGCCGCGACGGGTGTCAACCCGGCGGACCGCCCGGTTCGGCAGGGGGCGACTGCGCGGCTGTCGGGTCGCCCCGGCGCGGGGCAGCACGGGTGCGCAGACTCGCGAGCAATGCGGGGTCCGATGACAGCGGTACCGGCAGCACGCTGCCGGGTTCGAGTTGCAGATAGAGGTTCCTGTTGTCCTCGCAGGCCACACGGACCCGCGCCCAGGGCGTCTGGAGCACGATCCCCAGGTAGGACAGTTGCAGGCAGGCGTCGCCGACGGTGAGTCTGACGTCATGCGGGACGTCGTCGCGCCACGCATGCGCCGCGGCCCGACGGGTCGCGACCTCGAGGGCCATGCGCAGCACGAGCGACATCACGAAGAACAGACCCATGACCTGGGCGGGGCCCTTGAACGCCGGGGTGTCGTCGACGATCCAGGCGTAGCTCGCGATCGTGAGCCCGAGGCAGGACCAGAACAGCAGGTGCAGCGACGCGAGCAGTGTCCGCCACCCCCGACTCACCACGGCGGTGCAGGCAAGCACACGCCCGGCCCGGGCCCAGTCGTCGTCGGTGAGCGGGTAGGTGATGGTGAACGTGCTGTCTGGCATGGGGCGTCGAGGGTGTCCGGCGCCATTGTGCAGCCCGTTGCTGCACGCCGGCCTGGGGCTGACCTCGGCCCCGGGCACGGCGTGGCGGGTTCAGGCGATCGTCAGTCGATCGAGATCCTGGCGGACTCGACGATGTCCCGGTACACCTCGGCCTGGGGCTTGATGAAGGCGGTCAGGTCCTTGGCATTCAGCGGCGCGACGGTGATCCCCGAATCGGCGAGCTTCTTGCGCAGTTCCGGATCCTCGAGCGCGGACAGCAGGGCCTTCTCGTACGTGGCCACCGCCGCCGCAGGCGTGCCGGCCTTCACGAACAGGGCCTGCCACAGCGGCAGGGACAGTCCCGCGAAGCCTTCTTCCTCGCCGATGCGCTTGACGTTCGGCAGGGCCGGCACCCGGGCCGTGTCAGACACCGACAGGGCCTTGATGCGTCCCTCCTTGAGTTGCGGCATTGCGGTCGACAGCACCAGCACCGCACTGTCGACCTGCTGCCCGACCAGATCGTTGACGATGTGGGCGCCGCCGCGATAGGGCACGTGCACCATCGAGACCTTGGCCTGCTTGTTGATCAGGGCCGCATAGAAGTGCTGCATCGTGCCGATGCCCGGGGTGGCGTAGGTCAGGTGGCCGTTTTCCTTGCGGGCAGCGGCGATCAGGTCCGACAGGCTGGAGAACTTCGAGCTTGCCGGCACCGCGATGACCATCGGCACTGTGGTCAGGCGCGCCAGCGGGGTGAAGTCGCGTTCCCAGTGGTGCTTGACCTTGGCGTTCACCATCGGGATCACGACGGTGTCGGTGCCGCCCATGTAGATCACGTTGCCGTCGGCGGGGGCATTGAGCACGCGCTGCACCGCCAGCGTGCCGCTGGCGCCGGCCACGTTCTCGATGATGACCTGGCGGCCCAGTCGCTTGCCCAGCTCCTGCCCGACAGCGCGCGCCACCAGATCGGCGCTGCCGCCGGCGGAGTAGCCCACGACCAGCGAGATCGGCTTGTCGCTCTGCGCGCGCGCGGGGGACAGCGTGGCCACTGCCAGCGCCAAGGCGCCGAACGCGACGAGGAAATTGCGTTTCATGGCCGGCCTCCTCAGAAAGTGTGCTTGAAGCCGGCGTCGACGGCGGTCGTGCGCGTGGCGCCGTCGCGCTTGGCCGAACCGACGTTGAAGTAGAGCAGGCTGCGTTTGCTCAGCGTGTATTCGGTGCCCGCGCCCAGCATCCAGGAGTCCAGGTTGCTCTTTGGGCGATGGGCTCCGTAGGACGCATAGATCCGCCCGTAGGACACCGGCGCACGCAGCGACAGGCTGAACGACGTGGCGTCACCGTTCACGCCGCCTTTGGCGCGCGAGTAGGTTGCCGTGGGAAACACGGCGCCGAAGTCGTAACCACCGGCCAGGATCATCAGGTTGTTGTCGCCGTCCAGGCGGTCGAATGCAAAGCCTCCCCAGACCGGCCCTTGCCGGTACTGGATGTTGCCGGAGGTGTCCCTGCGACGCACCCCTTCGCCCAGGGCCGTGGCCAGCTCGAAGGTCACACCGCCAAAGTTCGGCGACTTGTAGCCGATCGAGTTCGACCAGCGGATGTTGGTGGCCTCCACCGACGAGGGCACCGCGGTGTAGCCCGCATAGGTGTAGGCCGAACCCAGCTGGCTCACATAGCTCCACGAGGTGGGGTCGGCAAACAGCGGCACCCAGAACGCAGCCGAGTACTCGCGCCCGGCATACACCTCGCCCCAGGCATTGTTGCCCAGGGCGAGCACCGAACGACCGAGCCAGAACACGTTCGCATTGCTCGAGGCGCCGGTGTCGGCCGCAAAGCGGTGTTCGATCTGGAAGCGCGCGTAGCCGCCGCTGCCCAGGTCTTCCCGGCCGCGGAACCCGATCCGCGAGGTGTTGCCTGCCTTGAGGACCCATTCGCCGGGCGTGCCCCGTCCCGGCAGCATGGCCCCGGGGGTGGTGCCGCTGTTCGCGCGGCTGATCCCCTGGTCGATGATTCCGTAGATCGTGACGGACGACTGAGCCTGGGCGGCTGCAGCCCCGAGCAAGGCCGTGAGGGTGACGGCTGAACCGGTGCGCAGGCGGGCGAGAACGGCGCGCGCCTGAAGGGCGGAAGTCTTCAAGTGTGTCTCCTGTGTGGGCTGGCGCCGTACAAATTGTGATCAGCGCGTATGCAGTGTATTGATGTATCGTGTATTGTGTCAACACAATGCATACAACACATCGCCCACCGCGCCCTGCATGCATACGGCCTGGCAACACACTCATCGACACACCGCCGACACAACCCGACACGGTCACCCACTTGTATGAACACCGGAATGTTTGACTCTTTCATCACCCGCCACTGGTTCAGCACCCAGGCGAAGCAACTCTGGAACGACACGGCCACCCTGCAGGCCTGGCTGGACGTGGAAGCGGCGCTGGCCCAGGCCCAGGCCGAGCTGGGGCTGATCCCGGCCGATGCGGCTGCCACCATCGCCGCTCATGCCCGCGCCACCCTGTTCGACACCGATGCGCTGGCCGAGAAGATCGCGTTCGCGCAGCATCCGCTGGTGCCAGTGCTGCATCGCTTCGAGGCCTTGTGCGGCGAGCCCGCCGCGGGCTATCTGCACTGGGGGGCGACCACACAGAACATCTTCGACACCGCCACCGCCCTGCAGATGAAGGCCACCCATGCGCTCATCGTCAGCCAGCTGGACGACGCGATGACCACACTGGCCGATCTGGCGCTGACGCACCGGTCCACCGTTCAGGCCGGTCGCACCCATGGCCAGCATGCGCTGCCGATGACCTTCGGCTTCAAGCTGAGCGGATGGCTCGACGAGATCGGTCGCGACCGGGAGCGCCTGCTGCACCGGTTCGACACCTCGTTCCCGGCCTGCATGGGCGGCGCGATCGGCACCTTTGCGGCCATGGGCCCTGCCGGGCGTGAGGTCGAGCGCCGGCTCGCCGCACGTCTGGGGCTCCAGCCTGCGGGTCTGCCATTGCGCTCGTCGTATGACCGGGCGGCAGACTACATCGCCGCGCTGGGCGTGCTCGCCGGCACGGCGCAGAAGATCGCGCAGGACGTCGTGTTCATGCAGCGCAGCGAGATCGGCGAGCTGGCCGAGTCGTTCCACCTGGGCAAGGTGGGCAGCTCGACGATGGCGCACAAGCGCAACCCGTCGACTGCCTTGCTGCTGGCCAGCCTGTGCCGCATGTTGCGCGGGCGCGTGCCGATGGCGCTGGAGGCCATGGTGCGGATGGACGAAGGCGATTCATCGACCACCAACGTCACCGACACCCTGCTGCCGGAGGTGGCCATGCTGGCCGCGTCGATCGCCGAGACCCTGAGCGCACTGGCCAGGGGGCTGGTGGTGCATCCGCAGGCGATGCAGCACAACCTGGCGTGCACGTCCGGACTGATCAGCTCGGAGGCGGTGATGATGCGCCTGACCCCGCTCATCGGGCGTCATACGGCCCACAAGGTGCTGTACGACGCGGCCCAGCAGGCGCAGTCGGCGCAGGTGCCGTTTGTGCTGGCGATCCGGGCGCATCCGATGCTCCAGGGGCTGGACCTGCCTGGCGACCTGCTCGACGCCCTGCGCCCGGAGCGCTACCTCGGTGCCTCGGAGGCGCTCACCGATGAAGTGGCAGGGCGTGTGCTGCGCGGCCATGGCGCAACGCCGTCAGCCGGTCACACCCCTCATGCCGACCAGGGAGGAGCAATCGACAAGCCCGCCAGGGAACGAACCGGGGTGAACCGCACGCCATAGGGCGAGGCCGGTGCCGCCCATCGATCATGGATGGCCCGGTACAGCATCTCGACCTGGTCGATCACGCTGCAGCCCACCACGTCGAAGTAACCCCCATGCTCGTTTGCCAGGTCGGTGCGGCCGAGCAGGACCACGCTGAGCGCACGCGGCACGTCGATGCCGGCCGCTTCGAGCCGCGTGCGAAAGGCCGTGCCGTCTTCGATCCCCCAGGCCACGAGGCCGGTGAACGGCAGTCGCCCCGACGCATCGACCAAGGCCTTGAGCTGGCCCACCAGGGCTTCGGTGTAGTGCTCGTCGGGCATGTGCGGCACGGTGAGGTCGTGCAGTGCCACATCGCCCTGCGATTCGCGCAGGTGCTCGAACCGCCTGCGGCCGAGCTGGGTGGCCAGGAAGGGCTGGTCCGTGCTGGCGTAGGCGATGCTGCGGTGTCCGGCCCGCTGCAGCGTCGCCACCGCCTGGGCCAGTGGTTCACCCCATTCAGTGCCCACGGCCTCCACGTCCGCGCCGACCAGGGCCGCGCCGTCGACGGCAAGCACGCGGCATTTTTCGCGCAGCGGTGCGAGCAGGTCGATGGGCAGCGTGCGGTAAGTCGACTGCACCACACAGGCATCAAACGAAGGCAGGGCCTTCAACACCGTCCGAGCGTGTTCCGAATCGGTGTAGGAGACCTCGAGCACGCGGTGCCCGTCGGCCGCGAAGCGCCGATGCAGCCCCTCCACCAGCACACGGCCACGCGCGATGCTGATCGACCGGCGCAGCAGCAACACCGAGCGCACGGCCGCCGGCACAGGCACACGCGGCGGTGCGCCCGCGGGTGCGCCCTCACCGTGGTCGGCGGACGGCGCACCGTGCGCGCGGAAGTAGGTGCCTCGCCCCACCTGCGACTCGATCAGGCCGCGCGCCTTGAGCTCCTGGAAGGCACGCTGCACGGCCACCTGGGACGCACCGAAGCGCTGCATCAGTTCACGGATCGGGGGGAGCCGGTCGCCCGCGCGGGCTTCACGGGCCAGGGTTTCGAGGAACTGGCCGAGTTCCTGGGCTGAGCTTTGCATCGCAAAACAATACAACACATTCGCGCGGCAACACATCGTGCGGGCATCGGGTGCGCCTGGCGACATGGTGTGCCGTACGCATCGAGCGTGTGCGTGGACCGCTGTGTTGCCGCCGGGCGATCAGCTTCAGCCCGTTGCGCCGAAGCCGGCGCAACGCGGGCTCAATCGAACTTCAGCGTCGCCTCGCCGGTGGCGCCACGGCGCAGCACATGCTCGATCCCTTCCAGCACGATGGCATTCATGCCGAAGGTGACGGCGCCGTCCAGCCGGGCGTCGCGCCGGTAGGTCGCCAGGGTGTCGCCGGGTTCATGGCCGGGGGTGCCGGTGTCGGGGTCGACGTTCGGGATGGGGCAGCGGGCGCAGGGCTTCACGAGTTTCAGGCGTACCGTGCCTTGCTCGGTGGTGATGGCCAGTTCGTCGAGGTAGTCCTCGCCGTGGGGGTCGAGCGGGGTGTCCAGACCTTCGATCACCAGGTTGGGCCGGAAACGCGCCATCGTGACCGCGGGCTGACCGCGCTGCGTCAGGCGTTCGTTCAGCGCGGCGAGGCCCTCGACCGAAGCCACGAGGATGGGGAAGCCGTCGCTGAACTGGTTCTCGGCCTCGATGCCGTCGGTCCACTTCATGCTGGACAGGCGCCGCTGTTCGGGGTCGAAGCGCACCAGGCGCACCTTGCGGCCGAGGAAGTCGGTGAACCACTGGGCGGCGAGGTCGCCCATGTCGTAGGCCTTGACCTGGTCGTCCCACACGCGGACCCGGGTCGGCGCTTCGACCGTGTCGTAGGCGATGTGCAGCGCCAGCATGCCGGGCGCTCGCAACACCATGTCGGCCTGGCGCATCTGCGGCTGGATCAGGGCCATGCGCGGCAACTCGCGCTGGCTGACGAACTCGCCGTGCTCGTCCACCGCCATCCAGGCCCGGTCGAACTCGAGTCCGGTCTCGATCAGCAGGCTGTCGTCGAGCGCCACCCCGGCACAGGACTTGATCGGGTAGACCGCCAGCGCGGCGATCCGGAAGTTCACATCGCTCATGGGAAGAGTCCTTTCAGTCGGTCGGTGAGGGCGCCGGCCGGGCCGGCGGCCGCGGGTGACGGGGCAGGGCGAGGTGCCCAGATCCAGTTCGTGGACGGGTCGGGGCGCAGGCGGCCTTCGGCGCGCCGTTGCGCCAGGTCGATGGCCAGCAGGCCGTCCAGCCGCCCGGCCGGCGACGCGGCATCGAGGCGTTCGCTGACGACCAGGCCGTCGCGCACCTCGAAGCTGGCACGCAGATCGTTCACGGGCAGGGCGCCGGACGCCTCGGCTGCGCCGCCGGTCAGGCCGAGCACCGCGCCGCCCTGGAGTCGCAATGTCGCGCGCCCGGCGAGGCGCTGCACCAGCTCCTCGCGCGATTGCCCTGCGGTTTCCACCTCCAGGCTCAGGCGGCCCGTGCCGTGCATGGGGCTGGTGCCCAGCAGCCAGCGTGCCGGCTCATGCAGGTGGATGCCGCCGGCGTCGGCACGCAGCATCAGGCGCTGGGCCCGCGCGTCGGCAAAAGCCGTGCCGGCCAGTTGTCCGCCCCAGGCCAGGGTGCGCCACCGGGCCACGCGCAGCATTCCACCTTCCAGCGTGGCCTGGGCGTCGAAGCGCCGGAATTCCTGGCCACCGGCGCGCACGGTGCGCGCGGCCAGGTTGAAGGCGCCCTTCAGCTGACGCAGGCCGGAGAGGTCCACGGGATGGGGCGTGTCGTCCGGGCCGCCGGTGCGGGTCGGCCCGGCGGGGGCGGCAGCCAGGGGGCGCCACGGCGCCGCGGTGGACGCCGCCGTGGCGGCGAACCAGGGGTCGAGATCGAGCGTGTCGATGCGCGCGTTCAGGCGAATGTCGGGTTCGTTGCCGGCCCACAGTGCCTGTCCTTCGAGGGCGAGGGCATGACCGGCCAAGGCCGCGTCGACCTGCCAGCGTGCCGTGCGCGGGCCCACCTCGGCGCGGCCCACCAGCAGCAGCGGCAGCGGGGTGCGGAGGGTGTCAGGCCATGCCAGTCGCAGCTCCATGCGTTCGAGCGCCACGGCAGCCTGGGCCGGCGCGATGTGCAGGTCGGCCCGGGCGTTGCCCAGGGGGTCGAGCCGGCCCTGCAGCATCAGCCGTGCGTGCACCTCGGGCAGCTCGATGCGCTCGATGTGGCCCAGTGGCTGCGGCGGGGCGCCGGCATCGGCCGACCCCTGCCTCAGGTGGGCCACGAGTGTGCCGAACGGCCCGGTCCATTGCGCGCTCGCCTGGCCGCCGCTGCCGGCGAGCCGGCGGTTCTGCAGCTCCAGCCACGGCCACTGCAGCTCGGCTTCGAATGGGCGGCGCTCCTGCATGCCGCGCGCGCGGGCCGTCAGTCGGCTGGCGTGCAGCAGGTCACGATGCGGGTCCAGGGTGAGCGTGGCGGCCGACACCGATGCGCTGTGCGCCCGCAGGCCTGCCAGTGCCAGTGGGCCATCGACACGCAGGTCCTGCACCTGGGTGACCGCGGTGCGCAGGTCGTGTCGCAGGCGGGTGCTGACCAGTCGCAGGTCGACGTCGTTGAGCGCCAGGGCCTGTCCGCGCAGCTTCAGGTCGAGGCCGGTCAAGGCCATCGTGTTGCGCTCGCGGTCCAGGGACATGCGGGCCGAGACCCGCATCTCGCCGCCCAGCACCGGCCCCGAGGGCGAGCGCAGGTCCAGCGTCATCTGGGCGGACATCGGCGCCGGTGCGCCGGCCTGCAGGTGATCGAGCGAAAGCAGCTGGACGGTGGCGTCGGCCCGCAGGCCGGTGAGCAGGTCGTCCACGCGCAGGCGAAGATCGCGCAGCGCCAGCGCATCCAGATTCAGACCGTGGGTGGCGCCCGGGCGGCCCACCAGGTCGTCGAAACTGTGACGGCCGTCGCGCTCGCGCTGCAGGCTCAGGCGCATGCCGCGGCCCTCGACTGCGCTGATCTGCACGCGCCCCTGCAGCAAGGGCAGGAGTTCGAGGCGCAGCGTCAGTTCATCAGCGTATGCCGCCTCGGCGGCGCTGCCGGCTTCGCTCAGCGTGACGCCGACCAAGCGGAGCGTGGGCAGCGGCAGCAGCTCGAAGCGCGGCTCGCCCGCAACCTCGAGGTGCCGCTGGTGCTGCTGGTCGAGCCACATCACGGCCCGGTCGACCTGGGCGCGGGCGTCGAAGCGGGCATGCACCCAGGCGAGCGCCGCCCCCAGCCCGATCAGCGCGACGGCGATCAGCAGGGCGGCAAGGTGCGGTGCACGTGAGGTGACGGGATGCATGGGGCCGGTGTGGGTGGACCGGCGATTGTGCCTGCACGCCTACAATCCGGCCGGATGAACCGGTATGACGTGTCCATTCTCGGCAGCGGCATCGTGGGCAAGACCCTGGCCCTGATGCTGGGCCGGATGGGGCTGAACGTGGCCCTGTCCGCCCCCGCCACCGCGCCCTCGGGCGCCGCCGCCACGGAAGACCTGCGAGCCTATGCGCTGAGCAGCAAGTCGATCCAGCTGCTGCGCGCGGTGAAAGCCTGGGACGGCCTGCCCGAGGCCGCGCGCACGGCGGTCTATGACATGGCGGTGCATGGCGACGGCAGTTCGCCGGGGCAGCTCGGGTTTTCTGCCTGGGACCAGCATGTGCGTGAACTGGCCTGGATCGTCGATGCCCAGGCCCTCGACCAGAGCCTGGCCCGAGCGCTCGAGTACCAGCCGCATGTGACGCTGGTCGACCGTGAGGTCGATGCCGCCCTGGTGGCCATCTGCGAGGGCAAGTTCTCGGCGGCCCGCGAGGCGCGCGGTGTGCACTGGGACCGGCATGCCTACGGCCAGACGGCGATTGCCGCACGCCTGTTGTCCGATAAGCCCCACCGCGGGCTGGCCCGGCAATGGTTCCGCTCCCCCGACATCCTGGCCCTGCTGCCGTTTGCGGTGCCCGAACCCGGGCGCTCGTACGGGCTGGTGTGGTCCCTGCCCGAAGCCGAGGCCCGGCGCCTGCTCGAGACCGAGCCGGCCGAGTTCGAGCAGGCCCTGAACGAGGCCACAGGCGGTGTGGCCGGTCGGCTGCAACTGGGCTCGGGGCGGGCCGCCTGGCCGCTGGTGCTGGCCCAGGCCGATCGCTGGAGCGGCCCCGGGTGGGTCGTGCTCGGAGACGCCGCACACGTGGTGCACCCGCTGGCCGGCCAGGGCCTGAACCTGGGCCTGGCCGACGTGCAGGCGCTGTGCGACGTGCTCGCAGCGCGCGAGCGCTGGCGGCCCCTGGGTGACGAAAAGCTGCTGCGCCGCTATGGGCGCAGGCGCGCCGCCCCGACCTGGGCCATGCGCCAGGTGACCGACGGCCTGTTGCACCTGTTTGCCACGCCGGCCGCCCCGGTCAAGGAACTCCGCAATCGCGGCCTGACTCTAGTGGAGCATCTGCCCCCGTTGAAGCGCTGGCTCACCTCGCACGCGCTCGACTCCTGAAACGCGCACGAAAGTACCCCATGCAGTATCGAAAGCTGGCCAGCCTGGCCGTGTTGTGTCTCGCGGCCGGGATGGCGCATGCCCAGGAGGCGACGATCCGCAAGAACCTCGGTGAGCGCCTGCCCAAGCTGCCGAAGATCGACGAGATCTCGAAGACACCGATGCCCGGGCTGTATGAGGTTCGCATCGGCCATGAACTTTTCTACACCGACCCGGACGGCAACTACCTGATCCAGGGCGAGGTGATCGACACCCGTCAGCGGCTCAACCTCACCCAGGAGCGCCTGAGCCAGGTCACAGCGATCGAGTTCGACAGCCTGCCGCTGAAGGACGCCGTCGTCTGGAAGAGCGGCAGCGGCAAGCGCAAGCTGGCCGTGTTTGCCGACCCGAACTGTGGCTACTGCAAGCGTTTCGAGCGTGACCTGCAGTCGATCAAGGACGTCACCGTCTACACCTTCCTGTACCCGGTGCCGATCGGCCCGGACTCCGACGCCAAGTCGCGTGGCATCTGGTGCGCCAAGGACCGCCTCAAGGCCTGGCAGGACTGGATGCTGCGTGACACCCCGCCTGAGCCGGCCGCAGCGAAGTGCGATTCTGCGGCGGTCACGCGCACCGTCGAGTTTGCCCGCAAGCACCGCGTGAACGGCACCCCGGCGCTGATCTTCGAGGACGGCAGCCGCATTCCCGGCGCACTGCCGGCCGACCAGATCGAGCTGCATCTGGCGGCGAAGTCGTCCACGAAGTGACCGCGACGCCGATCGGCGGGCGATGACGCACAAAGGCCCGCATCAGCGGGCCTTTGTGTTGGTGTTGGTGTTCGTGTGGCAAGGGGCCGAGGCCCCCGCATGCCGTCTGGCAGCGCGCCGGCTCAGCGCACGGCGCGGTCGGTGGCGGCGGTGCCGGCCAGTTGCGTGGCGGCCTGATTGCGGGCCAGCAGTTGCTGCACGGCCACCGGGTCGACGGTCTCGCTGTTCAGCGCGGCATATTCGCCATTGGCCTTGGCATTGCGCACCTCGGCCAGCACTTCAGCGCGGGTGCGCACCGACTTGGCCGGTTCGATGTAGCCGGCGCTCACGGCCTTGATGGAGCCGTCGGCACGGGCCTGGGCCAGTTCGGCCAGCACCTGGGCACGGGTCTTCTGCGACACGGCCGGTGCGGGTTCGACGGTGGCTTCCTGGGCCTGCACACCGGCGGACAGCAGGGCGGCGGCAGAAACGATGGCGGAGGCGAGCAGCTTGTTCATGAGGGTTCCTTTCGAAAGTCGATGTCGTGTGGGTCGATCACGGATCGCGTTCGGTTCGCACCGTTGGGTGTCGTTGCAGGACCGTCAATCCGATGACTGAATACTAGGGATTACCCGGGCTCGGAAAAAGCCCGGCTGTGGCAACGCACTGTTGCCGGCTCCGGAAGAATCTTTTTGACGGGCGCCCGGTCGGGTGGCCCGCACCGAGCGGACCTGGGGCAGCTCGGGCCACAATCGCGGCTGTACCGACCTGAAGTCCCTGATCCATGAATCCGATTGCCTTGCGCCTGGGTTACGCCGGCCTCCTGCCGTTCGTGCTGGGTGCCGCCCTGGTGTGGCTGGTGCACCGCGAGGTGCAGCCCTATGCAACGCTGATGCTGGCCGGTTATGCGGCCGTCATCGTGTCCTTTCTTGGCGGCATCCACTGGGGCCTGGGCATGCGCCAGCAGGTGCCGTCGCCATCCTTGTTCGCCTGGGGCGTGGTGCCCTCGCTGGTGGCCTGGGTGGGGGTCGTGATGCCCGCGTACGCAGGGCTGGTCGTGCTCGGGGCGATGCTGATCGTGTGCTACCTCGTCGACCGCCGCATCTACCCCCGTCACGGCATGGCAGCCTGGCTGGTGCTGAGATTCCGGCTCACGGCCGTGGCGAGCCTGAGCTGTTTTCTTGGCGCCGCCGGCAGCTGAGTCGAGCCCACGGCCGGCCCGTTCCACGTCGAGCCCGTCCTTCCCGATCCGAACCTGGTCCCAAGTCATGATTTCCTACCGCATCGAACCGCTCGACCTGCATGCCCACCTCTTCAAGGTGACCGTGCGCATTGCCCAGCCGGCCGCGCGCCAGACCGTGTCCCTGCCGGTGTGGATTCCGGGCAGCTACCTGGTGCGCGAGTTCGCGCGGCACCTGCAGCGGCTGCAGGCCCGCCAGGGCAAGCTGCCGGTCGAGTTGCGCCAGCTCGACAAGGCCACCTGGGAGGTGGCGTGCCACGGGCGGGGAGCACTGGAGCTCAGCTACGAGGTCTATGCGTTCGACACCTCTGTGCGCGCGGCCTTCCTCGACAGCACGCGCGGCTTTTTCAACGGCACCAGCGTGTTCCTGCGGGTCCATGGCCGCGAGCACGAACCGCATCAAGTCGAACTCCGCGCCCTGCCCAAGGGCTGGCAGGCGGCCACGGCCATGCCGGCCGTCGAGGTCGATGCCCGTGGGCAAGGCCGGTACGAGGCTGCCGACTACGACGAGCTGGTCGACCATCCGTTCGAACTCGGCACGTTCTGGAAGCGTGCGTTCCGCGCCGGTGGGGTGGCCCATGAGTTCATCGTGGCCGGCGCCGCGCCGGGTTTCGACGGCGAGCGCCTGCTGCGCGACACCCAGCGCATCTGCGAGGCCGAGATCACCTTCTGGCACGGGCCGCGCCAGGGCAGCCGGCGCCGTGCGCCGTTCAGCCGCTATGTGTTCATGCTCAACGTGGTGGACGACAGCTACGGTGGCCTCGAGCACCGCGCCAGCACGGCGCTGATCTGCTCGCGCCGCGACCTGCCGCGACAAGGAGATGCTGCCCAGTCGGACGGCTATGTGACGCTGCTGGGCCTGATCAGCCACGAGTACTTCCATACCTGGAACGTCAAGCGCATGCGCCCGGCCGACTTCACGCGCTACGACTACACACGCGAGAACTACACCGAGCTGCTGTGGTTCTTCGAGGGCTTCACGTCGTACTACGACGACCTGTTCCTGGTGCGCGCCGGGCTGATCGACGAGGCACGTTACCTCAAGCTGCTGGGCAAGACGATCACCAACGTCATCACGCTGCCCGGGCGTGAGGTGCAGAGCGTGGCCCAGGCCAGCTTCGATGCCTGGGTCAAGTACTACCGGCAGGACGAGAACACGCCCAACGCCACCATCAGCTACTACACCAAGGGGGCGCTGGTGGGCCTGGCGATCGACCTGAGCCTGCGGCGCGAGGGCCGCGGTTCGCTCGACGACGTGATGCGCGGCCTGTGGGCGCGCAGCCAGGGCGGCCCCATCAGCGAGACCGATGTGCTGGCCGTGCTGCAGGAGGTGGCGGGCCGACCGATGGCACGCGAGCTGGCGCAATGGGTGCACGGCACGCAGGACCTCCCGCTGCAGCCGCTGCTGCAGGCCTTGGGGGTGCAGTGGCGCCGCGAGACGGTCACCTGGGCCCAGCGGCTGGGGGTGCGTGCGGTGGACGGCAGCGCCGTTCAGATCCGTGCGGTGCTGCGCGGCAGTCCGGCCGAGCAGGCCGGGCTCGCCGCGGGCGACGAAGTGCTGGCGGTCAATGACTGGCGCTTGCGCAAGCTCGACGACATCGGCCTGTATGCCCCGGCACTGGACCGTGAGCCGGCGGTGCTGCTGGTCTCGCGCGACCAGCGCCTGAGGCGGCTGCAGCTCCAGGCGCCTGCCGGTGAAGGCGCGGTGCAGTTGTCGGCCGTGACTTCGGGCGGCGATGAGGTCCTGGCCCGGCGCGAGGCATGGTTGCACCCGCGCTGAGTCCAGGTTCTGCCGCGGCCGGCCCCGACCGGCCGCGGCATCGCCACCTGCGTGCGCTGCTTGTGCTGGTGGCCGCGGTGGCCCTGGCCCATGCCTGGGTTGTCGATGAACTGGGCGCCCGGCTTGGCCGGGCGGCCGGTGGCCAGGCGCCCGACAGGATTCAGGCTGTCTACGCGCGGCAGATCGTGCCCGAGGCGCCGCCGGCAGTTTCAGAACCTGCGCCTCCACCAGCGCCCGCCGCACCGACACCTCCGGCGGCGACGGTGGCAGCCCTGGTCCGTGCCGACGCGGCCGAGCCAGCTGCCAGTGCGCCGGAACCCAAGCCCGAACCTGTCCCCGAACCCGCGCGAGAGCCAGAGCCTGTCGTGGAGCCGTCCGTGGTGAGCGCAGCCGAGTCCGCATCTGGGGTGGCCCTGGCTCCGGAGGCGCTCCCGCGCGACACACCGGTCAGCGCGGTCGGACCGCAGGCACAAGCTGTTTTGGAGGCGCCTGCCCCCGATGCTTCCCGCCCGGCGCTGCAGGACACATCGCCAGGCGATCGGTCCGAGGGCGACCGGCCGGCCGTGATGGCCGCTGCACCGAGCGCATCGGCCGCTGCCTCGACGGCCCAGGCCGGCCCGTCGGCGGCAGTACAGACGACGGCATTCGTCTGGCCGCCATCAACCCGCATGAGCTATACGCTCACCGGCTACTACCGCGGCGATGTGCAAGGCACGGCGCAGGTGGAGTGGATCAAGGCCGGCGAGCGCTACCAGGTGCACCTGGACGTGTTGATCGGCCCGAGCTTTGCCCCGCTGATGAGCCGGCGCATGAGCAGTGACGGCGTGATCACCGACAGCGGGCTGGTGCCGCACCGCTATGACGAAGTGACACGCACCGGCTTTCGCACACGCCAGTCCACGGTGCGGCTGGAGCCCGGCACGGTGACCCTGGCCAATGGCACGCAAGTGCCCAGCCAGCCGGGCGTGCAGGACACGGCCAGCCAGTTCGTGCAGCTGACGCAGCGTTTCATGCGGGAGCCCCACCTGCTGCGGCCCGGGCAGTCGCTGGCCTTTCCGCTCGCGCTGCCGCGCCACCTCAACCTGTGGGTCTATGACGTGCTGGAAGAGGAAACGCTGGCCACACCGTTCGGCGAGGTGCCGGTCCTGCACCTCAAGCCACGTCGCCCGGACAAGCCGCGCAAGGACCTGGAAGTTGAAATCTGGTATGCCCCGACCCTGCAGTACCTGCCGGTGCGCATCCGCATCCGGCAGGACGAGTCGACCTATGTCGACCTGATGATCGAGAAGCTGCCCGAACAGGCGCAACCCGAGGGCGGCTGAGGACGCAACAGGCGATCAGTAGGGGTCAAGGAAGCGGCCCTTGAAGGCGTCGGCGGTGCCAGGCCCGCGGTTGTCCTGCAGGATGCGCACACCCATGACCAGCAGCGGCTTGAGGTCCTGCCAGGTCTTGGCGCGTTCGATGCGCAGGCCCAGGTCATCGCCCAGCGGGCCGATCTGCTCGGTGATGAAGCGCATGGCGGCCGTGCGCATGCTGACCAGCGCCGCGCCCGTGGGCTCGGGCATCACCGGCACGGTGTCGAGCATCGCGGGGGCTTCCGCAGCGGCGGCAGCCTGGCGTTCCACCGGGCCGGGCCGGCTGGCGGTCTGGCCGATCACCTCGATGAAGCCATCGTTCAGCAGCGTCTCCAGCAGTTCCTGTGCATTGCCGGGGATCATCTTCAGAAGGTCGTCGTCGGTGCGACGGCCGTCCACCATGATCAGTGCCGATCTCAGCTTCAGCGCCAGGTTGTTCTGCCGCGTCGTTACCTCTGCCTGCCCTTTTTCTGTCTTACGGTACACCGTTGCCATCGGTAGCCTAGGTCCGTGGTTTTCACGCAGCTTACAACTGGCTGCCCCCTTGTGCCATCAGGGTATCACTGGGCGGGGCCTGCATGGCGGGCCGTCGCGGTCAGATTTCACGGCAGGGCCGGGGCGGCGGCAGCATTGTCCGTATAGTGCAGGCTGCATTTTCAGGAGACCCGGCATGACCTACGACAACATCCTCGTCGACACCCGCGGCCAGGGGCCGCTCAAGTACGGCGTGATCACGCTGAACCGGCCCAAGCAGCTCAACGCGCTCAACGATGCCCTGATGGATGAACTGGGCGCCGCGCTGCTGGCCTTCGACGGCGACGACGGCATCGCCTGCATGATCATCACCGGCAGCGACAAGGCGTTTGCCGCCGGGGCCGACATCTCGGTGATGGCCAGCAAGACCTACACCGAGGTCTTCAAGCAGGACTTCATCACCCGCAACTGGGAAACCCTCAAGCGCGTGCGCAAGCCGGTGATCGCGGCCGTGTCCGGCTTTGCGCTGGGCGGGGGCTGCGAGCTGGCGATGATGTGCGACTTCATCATCGCGGCCGACTCCGCGAAGTTCGGCCAGCCCGAGATCAAGCTGGGCATCATCCCCGGTGCGGGCGGCACGCAGCGGCTGCCGCGTGCGGTGGGCAAGTCCAAGGCGATGGACCTGGTGCTGACGGCGCGCATGATGGACGCGGCCGAAGCCGAGCGCGCCGGACTGGTGTCGCGTGTGGTGCCGGCCGACAAGCTGATGGACGAAGCCCAGGCCGCGGCCGAAGCCATGTGCGGCTATTCGCTGCCCAGCCTGATGGCGGCCAAGGAATGCGTGAACCGTGCCTATGAAGCCCCGCTGAACGAGGGCATGTTGTTCGAGCGCCGCAGCTTCCATGCGCTGTTTGCCACCGAAGACCAGAAGGAGGGCATGGCCGCCTTCCTGGCCAAGCGCAAGCCTGAGTTCAAGCAGGCCTGAGCCGGGCGGCGCCGCCGACGTTCAGGGCTGCACCCAGCGTGCACCCTGGGCGTCGAACAGCGCGCGCCGGTGGCCGTCGCGGTGCAGCTCCAGCCAGTCAAGCGACTGCACCGTGGCGGTGACCACCGCAAAGTGGTCACGCCCGGCCGGGTCGGGTGGCGCGATGGCGCGATCGGTGTCGAGCGTGCTGCCCGGGGGCAGCGGCGAGAGGTAGTCCTGGGCTGCGGGCGACAGCCTGATGCGGGCCCAGCGTGACGACACGGCCAGCCCTGAAGTCTCGATCGACATCACGACCCGGCAGCGCAACTGCCAGCCCAGCACCTGAGACCACATCACCAGCACGCCCTCGGGCTGGCGGCGCAGGTGTGCGGCTTTCGCCGAGCGGGCATCGGTGTAGAACACCAGCCGGCGCCCGTGGGCTTCAGCCTCGCGCAGCACGATGGTGCGTGCGTCCACGCCCTGCGCCGCGGCCGTCGCAAGCACGGGGGTGCGCCAGGCGTGGGTCTTGTCGGCCGTGCATGCACACAACTGCTGCCACACCGCAGCCTCGATGTCGTCGAGCGAGGTGAGGCGGGGCAGGGCGGTGGACATGGTCGCGACCGGCCGCCCCGTGGTGGCTCAGTCCTCGCGGCGCAGGGCCGGGAACAGGATCACGTCACGGATGTTGGCCGAATCGGTCAGCAGCATGATCAGCCGGTCGATCCCGATGCCGCAGCCGCCCGTGGGGGGCATGCCGTACTCGAGCGCGCGGATGAAGTCGGCGTCGAAGTACATCGCTTCCTCGTCGCCGGCATCCTTGTTGGCCACTTGCGCATGGAAGCGCGCGGCCTGGTCCTCGGCATCGTTGAGCTCGGAGAAGCCGTTGGCAATCTCCCGGCCGGTGATGTAGAGCTCGAAGCGCTCGGTCTTGGCCGGATCGGTGTCGGAGGCGCGCGCCAGCGGCGAGACTTCCACCGGGTGGTCGATGATGAAGGTCGGGGCCCACAGCTTGTCCTCGACCAGCTCCTCGAACACACCGAACTGCAGTTGCGAGACGCCCCAGTGGGCCGGCGGCTCCTTGCCGATCGAGCGCAGGCGGGCATGCAGCGCGGCGGCGTCGTCGATCTGCTCGGGGCCGATGCCGTCGACATGCTTGAGGATCGCATCGCGGATCGTCAGCCGCTCGAAGGCCGGCGCCAGGTCGACCTCACGGCCCTGGTAGCTCAGCGTGGCCGAACCGGTGGCGGCGGTTGCCGCATGGCGCAGCACCGCCTCGGTGTAGTCCATCAGGTCGTGGTAGTTCCAGTAGGCCGCATAGAACTCCATCATCGTGAACTCGGGGTTGTGCCGGACCGAGATGCCTT
>CAMLSD010000004.1 GCA_946482595.1 uncultured Comamonadaceae bacterium | reverse complement strand
CGCACCTTCCAGGAGAGCTTCCAGAAGGCGCTGCGCGGCCTGGAAACCGGGATTGACGGCCTGAGCGAACGCAGCACCGACCGTGAAGAGATCGTCCAGGAGATCGGCGAGGCCGGCCCCGAGCGCATCCTGTACGTCGCCGACGCCTTCCGAATCGGCATGAGCCTGAAGGAAGTCTTCGAGGAAACCGCGATCGACCCGTGGTTCCTGGCGCAGATCGAACAGATCGTGCAGACCGAGCTCAAGCTGGCCGGTCGTTCGCTGGCAGACCTCGGCGCCGAAGAGCTGCGTTTCCTCAAGCGCAAGGGCTTTTCCGACAAGCGCCTGGCGAAGTTGCTCGCGACGAACCAGCACGAAGTGCGGCGGGCGCGCCATGCACTGGGCGTGCGCCCGGTGTACAAGCGTGTGGACACCTGTGCGGCCGAGTTCGCCACCCAGACCGCCTACATGTACTCGACCTATGACGACGAGTGCGAGGCCGCGCCGTCCGGGCGCAAGAAGATCATGGTGCTGGGCGGCGGGCCGAACCGCATCGGACAGGGCATCGAGTTCGACTACTGCTGCGTGCATGCGGCACTCGCGATGCGCGAGGATGGTTACGAGACCATCATGGTCAACTGCAATCCCGAGACGGTCTCGACCGACTACGACACCTCCGACCGCCTGTACTTCGAGCCGGTGACGCTCGAGGACGTGCTCGAGATCGTCGAGAAGGAAAAGCCCGTGGGCGTGATCGTCCAGTACGGCGGACAGACCCCTCTGAAGCTGGCGCTCGACCTCGAAGCCAACGGCGTGCCCATCATCGGCACCACGCCCGACAGCATCGACATCGCCGAGGATCGCGAGCGTTTCCAGAAGCTGCTCCACGACCTGGGCCTCAAGCAGCCCCCGAACCGCACGGCGCGCACCGAAGAGGCAGCCCGCACGCTTGCAGCCGAGATCGGCTATCCGCTGGTGGTGCGCCCGAGCTACGTGCTGGGTGGGCGGGCCATGGAGATCGTTCACGGCGAGAAAGACCTCGAGCGCTACATGCGGGAGGCGGTGCGTGTGTCCGACAAGTCGCCGGTGCTGCTCGACCGCTTCCTGGACGATGCGATCGAGGTCGACGTCGACTGCATCAGCGACGGTGAAGCCGTGATGATCGGCGGCATCATGGAGCACATCGAACAGGCAGGTGTCCATTCCGGCGACTCCGCCTGCTCCTTGCCGCCCTACACCCTGAGCGCTCGCCTGCAGGACGAGCTGCGTCGCCAGACCGCCCTGATGGCCAAGGCACTGAAGGTGGTCGGACTGATGAACGTGCAGTTCGCGATCCAGGGCGAGGGCGACGATGCCATCGTCTACGTGCTCGAGGTCAACCCGCGCGCGTCGCGCACCGTGCCTTACGTGTCGAAAGCCACGGGCCAGCAGCTGGCCAAGATCGCAGCCCGCTGCATGGCCGGCCAGAAGCTGGCCGACCAGAAGGCCCTGGGCGGTCGCGCGCCGGTCGAGGTGATTCCGCCGTACTTCAGCGTGAAGGAAGCGGTGTTCCCGTTCAACAAGTTCCCGGGCGTCGATCCGATCCTCGGCCCCGAGATGCGCTCGACCGGCGAAGTCATGGGCGTGGGCAAGACCTTCGGCGAAGCCATGCTCAAGAGCCAGCTGGCGGCGGGGTCGCGTCTGCCGGCCAAGGGCACGGTGTGCATCTCGGTGAAGAACAGCGAAAAGCCGCGTGCCGTGCAGGTGGCGCGCGAGTTGCACGCGCTGGGCTACCAGATTGTTGCCACCAAGGGCACGGGTGCCGCGATCGCCGAGGCCGGTGTGCCGGTGAAGATCGTCAACAAGGTGAAGGACGGTCGGCCGCACATTGCCGACATGATCAAGGCCGGCGAAATCCAGCTGGTCTTCACCACGGTGGACGAAACCCGCACCGCCATTGCCGATTCGCGCTACATCCGCACGGCCGCACTCGCCAACCGCGTCACCTACTACACGACGATGGCTGGCTGCGAGGCCGCGGTCGAGGCGCTGAAGCACCAGGATGATCTTGTGGTGTATTCGCTGCAGGAGCTGCACAAGCAGCTAAACTGATACGCATCCACCCAACCCAGGCCGCCGCCGGCCCTCCCGTCAGGGAGTGAGGCGGCGGCTCATTTTTTGTTGCCGGAGACATGACTGATGGCCACCATTCCGCTGACCAAGCGTGGCGCCGAAAAGCTCAAGGATGAGCTGCATCGCCTCAAGACCGTGGAGCGTCCTGCCGTGATCACGGCCATTGCGGAGGCCCGCGCGCAAGGCGACCTGTCAGAGAACGCTGAATACGATGCCGCCAAGGACAAGCAGGGCTTCATCGAAGGCCGCATTCTCGAGATCGAAGGCAAGCTGGCGGTCGCCCAGGTGATCGACCCGTCCGGGCTGGATGCCGGCGGCCGCGTGGTGTTTGGCGCCACCGTCGAGCTCGAGGAAGAAGCCTCGGGCGAGCCGGCCACCTATCAGATCGTCGGTGACGACGAGGCCGACCTGAAGCAGGGACTCATCTCGATCAGCTCGCCGATCGCCCGGGCCCTGATCGGCAAGGAGGCCGGGGACGTCGCCGAGGTGCAGGCGCCCGGCGGCGTGAAGCGCTACGAGATCGTCGAAGTGCGCTACGTCTGACGACAACCATGCTGGCGCGCCTGAGCATCGTTGCGGCCGGCCTGTGGGCTGGGCTGGTGGCCAGTGTCGGGTTTGTTGCCGCACCTGCGGCCTTTGCGGTGCTCGAGCGGGCACAGGCCGGGGCCTACGTCGGGCGGGTCTTCAGCATGGAGGCGCACGCCAGTCTGGTGTTTGCCGTGGCGGTGCTGCTGCTGGAGCGCCGGCTGGCCGTGCAGGCCGCGCGGGTGTCCGGGGTGTCGGCCCTGAGCCTGGAGACGATCCTGGCCTTGCTGGCACTGTTCTGCACCGTGGCGGGCTACTTTGCCGTTCAGCCGATGATGGAAGCAGCGCGGGCAGGGCAGTCAGCGTGGTCCTTTGCGACGCTGCATGCCGTGTCGCTCGGCTTTTTCGGGGTCAAGGGGCTGGCGCTGCTGGCGCTGGTGTGGCGCCAGTCCGGGCGCATCAGTCTTCCTGCTGGGTCTTCTTGACGCTGGTGACGCGCTTCTTGGCCCGCTTGATGGTGCCGCCAGGCGTCACGCGCTCGTTGCCCATGACCTTGACCTTGCGGATCTCAGGTCGCTGGCCACCACGCTTCGAGTACTTGATGAGCTTGACGACACGCGGGCCGGGCTTGCGGTCCTCGTCCTCGGCTTTTTCCTTGGGGGGAATGGGGCGCCACAGCACCAGCAGCTTGCCGATGTGCTGAATCGGGGCTGCATTGAGCTGTTCACTGAGCGTGTCGAGCAGTGTGTTCCGCACCTCGCGGTCGTCGGAAAAGACGCGCACCTTGATCAGGCCGTGCGCCTTGAGGGCGGCGTCGATCTCCTTGGTCACGGCAGGTGTCAGACCCTCGTTGCCGATCATGACGACCGGATCGAGATGGTGGGCCTCGGCGCGTTTTTCCTTGCGCTGGGCCGGAGTCAGGTAAATGGCTGGCATGGACGTATTATCGTTTGTCGATGAAGATCAAAACCAAAAGCAAGAAGGTCAACAAGGCGTGGCTGCACGATCACCTGACCGATCCCTATGTGAAACTGGCCCAGAAAGAGGGCTACCGAGCTCGTGCGGCGTACAAGCTCAAGGAGATCGATGAGGAGCTCAAGCTGCTCAAGCCCGGGCAGGTGGTCGTCGATCTCGGCGCGGCGCCCGGGGCCTGGAGCCAGTACGTGCGTCGCAAGTTTGCCCCGAAGGACGCGGGTGCCGGGGGGGCGGCCGCCGGGCAACTCGACGGCACCATCATTGCACTGGATCTGCTCGAGATGGAACCCGTCGAGGGCGTGCAGTTCATCCAGGGTGACTTTCGCGAGGACGCGGTGCTTCAGCAGCTCCACGAGGCCGTGGCCGGACGTCCGGTAGACGTCGTGGTGTCCGACATGGCGCCCAACCTGTCGGGCATCGAGTCGTCCGACGCGGCCCGGATTGCGCATCTGGTCGAACTGGCCATCGAGTTTTCGCAGACGCACCTGAAGCCCGATGGGGCCCTGGTCTGCAAGGTGTTCCATGGCAGTGGCTACAGCCAGCTGGTCGAAACTTTCAAGAAGACCTTTCGCATCGTGAAAGCGATCAAGCCGAAAGCATCACGCGATCGCTCATCGGAGACCTTCCTGGTCGGCCGCTTGCTCAAGGTCAAGGCGTGATGGTCGAAATCCCGCACAGTGGCGCGATGCGCGCCCAAACACCTGTCACAAACGAGGGGAAGCCGTCCGGGGGCGGGGGCTTGACTCGTCTAGAATCGGGCCCATATGCCCATCCACATGTGCAATAGTTATCTTCAGGTTCTCAAGAAGGAGCCGCGGTGAACAATCAATGGTTCTCAAAAGTGGCTGTCTGGCTGGTGATTGCCCTGGTGCTTTTCACGGTCTTCAAGCAGTTCGACCGTGGCACGGCAGCCGCCGGCCAGATCGGTTACTCGGAGTTCCTGGACGAGGTGCGCAACAAGCGCATCAAGAGCGTGACCCTGCAAGAGGGCAGCGGTGGCACCGAGATCATCGCGATCACCAATGACGACAAGCGCATCCGCACCACCGCGACCTACCTCGATCGCGGCCTGGTGGGTGACCTGATCAACGCCAACGTCAAGTTCGACGTCAAGCCGCGTGAAGAGCCGTCCCTGCTGATGAGCATCCTCATCTCCTGGGGCCCGATGCTGCTGCTGATCGGCGTGTGGATCTACTTCATGCGGCAGATGCAGGGTGGCGGCAAGGGCGGTGCGTTCAGCTTCGGTAAATCGCGCGCACGCATGCTCGACGAGTCGAACAACTCGGTCACCTTCGCCGACGTCGCCGGTTGCGACGAAGCGAAGGAAGAGGTCAAGGAACTGGTCGACTTCCTGAAAGATCCGCAAAAGTTCCAGAAGCTCGGCGGGCGCATTCCGCGCGGCGTGCTGATGGTCGGCCCGCCGGGGACCGGCAAGACCTTGCTGGCGAAGTCCATTGCTGGCGAAGCCAAGGTGCCGTTCTTCTCGATCTCCGGTTCGGACTTCGTCGAGATGTTCGTCGGTGTCGGCGCAGCCCGTGTGCGCGACATGTTCGAGCAGGCCAAGAAGAACGCCCCGTGCATCATTTTTGTGGACGAAATCGATGCAGTCGGCCGGCACCGCGGCGCGGGCCTGGGCGGCGGCAACGATGAACGCGAACAGACGCTCAACCAGATGCTGGTCGAGATGGATGGTTTCGAGACCAACCTGGGCGTGATCGTGGTCGCGGCCACCAACCGGCCCGACATCCTGGACCCGGCGCTGCTGCGTCCCGGCCGTTTCGACCGCCAGGTCTATGTGACGCTGCCTGACGTGCGTGGGCGTGAGCAGATCCTCACCGTCCACATGCGCAAGGTGCCGATCGGTACCGATGTGAAGCCGGACATCCTGGCGCGTGGCACCCCGGGCTTCTCGGGCGCTGATCTTGCCAACCTCGTGAATGAAGCCGCGCTGTTCGCCGCGCGTCGCAATGCACGTGTGGTCGAGATGCAGGACTTCGAAAAGGCCAAGGACAAAATCCTGATGGGCCCGGAGCGCAAGTCCATGGTCATGCCCGAGGAGGAGCGCCGCAACACCGCCTACCACGAAGCTGGGCACGCACTGGTGGCGCGCCTGCTGCCCAAGACCGACCCGGTGCACAAGGTCACGATCATTCCGCGTGGGCGTGCGCTGGGCGTGACGATGCAGTTGCCCGAAGGTGACCGTTACAGCATGGACAAGGAGCGCATGCTCAACACCATCTCGGTGCTGTTCGGCGGCCGGATCGCTGAAGAGGTGTTCATGAACCAGATGACCACCGGCGCCAGCAACGACTTTGAGCGTGCCACGCAGATCGCACGCGACATGGTCACCCGCTATGGCATGACCGACGAACTCGGTCCCATGGTCTATGCCGAGAACGAAGGCGAGGTCTTCCTGGGCCGCTCGATCACCAAGCAGGTGAACGTGTCCGAGCAGACCATGCAGAAGGTCGACCACGAGATCCGCAAGATCATCGACGAGCAGTACGCCCTGGCGCGCCAGCTCATCGAAGACAACAAGGACAAGATGCACGCGATGGCCAAGGCCCTGCTCGAGTGGGAAACCATCGATGCCGAGCAGATCGAGGACATCATGGGCGACAAGCCGCCGCGCCCTCCGAAGGACTGGACGCCCAGCGGGTCCAAGCCCAACGGCGGTGCATCGCCTCCGGTGAACCCGGACAGCGCGCCGGCAACGGCCTGAAGACCGGCCACTGCACTGCCTGTACCTGACGACGGGGCCTCTGGGCCCCGTTTTCTTTCGTGCGGGAAAGTTCACGCAGGCAAGCACGGCCACGAGCCCGACTCGACAACCCCAACTGGCCCACCGCAGCCGACGGCTTTCGACCGCATGGCGCTGCGGCCCGCCGCAGACCACTTCGCAAGACTGTGAGCCCCATCGATGCGCTACTGGCAGACCACCCGATTCCGCCTGCCCCTGGACCGGCCTCTGGTCATGGGAATCGTCAATGTGACGCCCGACTCCTTTTCCGATGGCGGCCAGCATGCCGACTTCAGCCGGGCGCTGGATCACTGTCACCAACTGGTCGCTGAGGGCGCGGACATTCTGGACATCGGCGGCGAGTCCACCCGGCCCGGCGCCGAAGCGGCCTCGCTGCAGACGGAACTCGACCGCGTGTTGCCGCTGCTGCGCGAAGCGGTCAAGCTGGGCGTGCCGGTGTCGATCGACACCTACAAGCCCGAGGTCATGCAGGCCGCGCTCGACGAAGGGGTGGACATCGTCAATGACATCCAGGCCCTGCAGCGGCCCGGGGCGATGGAGATCGTTGCGCGGCACGGCCGGTGCGGGGTGTGCCTGATGCACATGCAAGGTGAACCCCGCTCGATGCAGGCCCAGCCAGAGTACGACGATGTGGTGTCCGAGGTGGGTCGATTCCTGGCGCAGCGCCTGGCCGCTGCCGAGGAGGCGGGCATCTCACGCGAGCGGATCACGCTCGATCCGGGCATCGGTTTTGGCAAGTCGGTCGAGCACAACTTCGCCCTGCTGGCCCGCCAGCGTGAACTCACCACGCTCGGGGTGCCGTTGCTGCTGGGATGGTCGCGCAAGTCCTCGCTCGGGGCCGTGACCGGCCGGCCGGTCGGCGAGCGTGTGCCTGCCAGCGTGGCCGCGGCCCTGGCCGCGGTGCTCCACGGGGCGGCCATCGTGAGGGTCCACGACGTCGCAGCCACGGTGGACGCCCTTCAAGTGTGGGGGAGGGCGGGGCTCCCCGCAGCCCCTGCACCCTGAGACAATGCCGCATCGCGCAAGCAGGCAGCCTGGACGGGGGTGATGGTGGGAAGAAAGTACTTTGGAACGGACGGGATTCGAGGCCCGGTGGGTGCGGCACCGATCACGCCCGACTTTGTGCTGCGCCTGGGGCACGCGGTGGGCCGCGTGCTGAAGTCGCAGGAGCAGCGCCCCACGGTGCTGATCGGCAAGGACACGCGCATCTCCGGCTACATGCTCGAATCTGCGCTCGAAGCCGGCTTTGCATCGGCCGGTGTCGACGTCCTGCTCAGCGGCCCCTTGCCCACGCCCGGCGTGGCCTACCTGACCCGGGCACTGCGCCTCAGCCTGGGTGTGGTGATCAGTGCCTCGCACAACCCGTTTGCCGACAACGGCATCAAGTTCTTCTCGGCACGCGGCGAAAAACTCCCCGACGAATGGGAGCTTCAAGTCGAGGGGGCGCTCGAGCAGTCACCGGCCTGGGTCGATTCACGCACCCTGGGCAAGGCGCGCCGGCTTGACGATGCCGGCGGCCGCTACGTCGAGTTCTGCAAGAGCACCTTCAGCAACGACCTGTCCCTCAAGGGCCTCAAGGTGGTGGTCGATGCCGCACATGGCGCCGCCTACCATGTGGCGCCTGACGTCTTTCATGAACTGGGCGCCGAAGTCATCTCGATCGGTTGCGCGCCCGACGGTTACAACATCAACGACGGCTGCGGCGCCACCTCGCCGCAGGCCCTGGTCACGGCCGTCAGGGAACACCGGGCCGACTACGGCATTGCGCTCGATGGCGACGCCGACCGATTGCAGTTGGTCGATGCCCAGGGGCGTCTCTACAACGGCGACGAACTGCTCTACCTGATGGTGGCCGATCGGCTTCGTCAAGGGCAGGCCGTGCCGGGTGCGGTGGGCACGCTGATGACCAACCTGGGCGTGGAGACCGCGCTGCGCGCCCTGGGCGTGGGCCTGGTGCGCGCCAAGGTGGGCGACCGCTACGTGCTCGAGGAGCTGACGGCCCGCGGCTGGCAACTGGGGGGTGAGGGGTCGGGTCATCTGCTGGTGCTGGACAAGCACACCACCGGCGACGGCATCGTCAGCGCCCTGCAGGTGCTGCAGGCGGTGATGCGCAGCGGCCGCTCGTTTGCCGAATTGCTGGACGGTGTGGCCCTGTACCCCCAGACCCTGATCAACGTGCGGCTGCAACCCGGGCAGGACTGGGCCAGCAGTGCCCGACTGGCGAGTGAGCGCGAGGCCGTTGCGGCCGAACTCGCCGATCGCGGCCGGGTGCTGATCCGTCCGTCCGGCACCGAGCCGCTGGTGCGGGTGATGGTCGAGGCTCAGGACGCTGAACTGGCCCGCCGCTGCGCCGAACGACTGGCCGAAACCGTGCGCCTCGGCTGAGGTGCGCTCGCCGCTCGGCGGCGAACCACGCCGAGGTCAGCCGATCAGGCGCCCCTCACTCGACAGCATCGTCTGCGTGACGTAGCTGCTGCCGCGCGTCTGGCTGCGAAAATCGATCGTGAAACCGCCCAGGTCCTCGGACGGCCGCCTGCGGAACGCCGCCAGCACCGCAGGGCGGGTCAGGGGTGCGGGAACGCGTGACAGCACCTGCTGCGCGTACCGGCCGACCAGGTAGCCCGCCAGGCTCACCGCCGTAGGCGTTTCTTCGTAGAGATCCTTCAGGCGCTGACGATAGTCACGCACGACCGGCAAGGTGCTGTTCTGGGCATTCGGCACCACCTGGGTGAGGATCACCGACGTGCCAGCTCCGGTGCCGATCTGAGTGAGGGCTGTTGCGTTGACGTCTGCGAGCCCCACGAGGTAGCGCTGCATGCGCCGGGCGCTGAGCACCTGGCCCAGGCGGGCCATTTCGACCGTCCCGCCCACAAAGATGACCACCACCGGCACGTTGGCGGGCAGCCTGCGCGCCAATGCCTCGATGTCCTCGCCCGCCTGTGGGCTGAAGCGGGTGACCTTGAGCTTCAGACTGTCGGCCAGTGCCGCAATCTCGGCGTCGTGGGCGTTGCGCTGGCCCGTGCCAGCGTACACCACGCCCAGTTCGTTGATGCCCATGCCGTCCAGACTACGCAGCGCGTGCCGCAACTGAGCATGGCGAGAGGCGAACAGGCACAGGGTGTTGTCGTCACGGTCGCTTGCGGTGTCGGCCAGCCAGGGACCGACATGCGCGATGTCCAGCGGCTCGCGCTGCAAGGCGGCCGCGCAGTCCAGCGCCAGGCGCTCGCCGGCCGTGCCGAGCAGCGCGCAGATGGAGCGGTCTTCGCGGATGGCCGCCAGCGTGCGTGCCAGCGAGGCCGGGCTGCCATCGGTCTCGAAGGTGACGAGCGGCACCGACGCCGTGGCCGATCCTGCCGTTGCCCATGCGAGTCGGACGCCGGTCGAATAGTCGCGCGACAGTTCCTGCTGTTCGAGCGACATGTCCAGGATCTGGGCGACACGTGAGGTCGTGGCCGGGCCCGACGTACGGGCGGCCCGGGCCGTGGGCTGGGCCGGGATTGCTGGCGCGGCCAGCGCCGCTGCCGTGCCGATCAGCAGCTTTCGGCGGTGAATGGGATGCATCATGGAAGAGCCTCGTTCAGTTGGCATGCCTGCGGGGCAGCCCGACCCGACGCTCCCCCACGGGCACTGCGTTTACTTCTTCTTCGGCGGAATCAGGACCCGGTCGATCACGTGGACCACGCCGTTGCTCGCGGCCACGTCGGCCTGCACGACCATCGCTTCCTCGACAGTCACGAAGGTGCCGGCCTTGGCCAGTGCCACGTCGGCGCCCTGCACGGTCTTGACCTTGCCGGCCTTCACGTCGGCAGCCATCACCTTGCCCGGCACCACGTGGTAGCTCAGCACGGCCTTGAGCTGCTCCTTGTCGCGCGCCAGTGCGTCCAGCGTGCTCTTGGGCACGGCCTTGAAGGCCTCGTCGCTCGGGGCGAACACGGTATACGGGCCCTGGGCTCGCAGCGTGTCGCTCAGGCCGGCGTCATTGATCAGCTTGTTGAGGGTCGACAGCTGGGCGGTCGAAGCCGCGGTGTCGGCGATGGTCCGGGGCGCGGGGGAGGTCGCGCAACCCGCCAGAGCGGCCAGCACCACCGAGGCAGAGGCGATCAGCCAAGTCCGTTTGTTCATGAAAACTCCTGGGAATCCTGAAAAAGGGGTCGCTCGGCCCGGACCGGGCCGCAGCGTCGCGAAGCTTAGAAAGCGCATGTGACAGATTCATGATGGAAAAATGACGTTCCCATCACATCTGCGCCGGTTGCCTTAAGGGGTCGGGGTTGTCACGGCGCTGTCATACAGCCGTCTTACAGTCCGCCTGCGTCAGGAGAACGCTCCTGTCCAACCCGAATTCCTTATCCCGTTGAAAGGTGCATTCCATGAAACTCTCCCTGCTCCGATCTGCCCTGGCCACGGCCACCCTTGTGAGCGTGTCTTTTGCAGTCCAGGCTCAGGACGTGACGGGTGCCGGCGCATCCTTCCCCGCGCCGGTGTACGCCAAGTGGGCCGACGCCTACAACAAGGCCACGGGTGCACGCATCAACTATCAGTCGGTCGGCTCCGGCGCCGGCATCCGCCAGATCAAGGCCAAGACGGTCGACTTCGGTGCGTCCGATGCGCCGCTGAAGGAAGAAGAGCTGGCCAAGGACGGTCTGCTGCAGTTCCCCACCGTGATCGGTGGTGTGGTGCCGGTGGTCAACATCAAGGGCATCACCCCGGGCCAGATCAAGATGACCGGCCAGGTTCTCGGCGACATCTACCTGGGCAAGATCACCCGCTGGAATGACGCAGCACTGACCGCCCTGAACCCCGGCGTGCCGCTGCCGGACGCGGCGATCGCCGTGGTGCGCCGCGCGGATGGCTCGGGCACCAGCTTCATCTTCACGAACTACCTGTCCAAGGTGAACGCGGAATGGAAGTCCAAGGTCGGTGAAGGCACGGCGGTGAACTGGCCCACGGGCGCGGGCGGCAAGGGCAATGAGGGTGTGTCGGCCTTCGTGCAGCGTCTGCCCAACTCCATCGGCTATGTGGAGTACGCCTACGCCAAGCAGAACAAGATGTCGTACGTGATGATGCGCAACAAGGACGGCAACTACGTCGGTCCGGACGAAGTCAACTTCAAGGCTGCTGCGGCCGGGGCCGACTGGGCCAAGAGCTTCTACCAGGTGTTGACCGAGCAGCCCGGCAAGGACAGCTGGCCCATCACCGGCGCCACCTTCATCCTGATGCACAAGGCGCAGGACAAGCCCGCCCAGGCCACCAACTCGCTGAAGTTCTTCGACTGGGCCTACAACAACGGCGACAAGATGGCGTCCGACCTCGAGTACGTGCCGCTGCCTGACTCGGTGAAGACCCTGGTGCGTGCCCAGTGGGCGCAGATCAAGGACGCGTCCGGCAAGGCCGTCGCCACCAAGTGATCCCCGGCTGCCCCAGGCAGCCAACCTGAGTGCACGAGGGGGCCAGGCCCCCTCGTGGACTGTTCGCTCCGGAGGAATCGTGGCCGCTACACTCCCCGCATCTCCCTACGACAAAGACGACAAGATGGACAGATCGGATCCGACGGGGTCGCCCCCACCGGAGCGTCGCGCCGCGCCTTGGGTCGACACGCTGTTTTCCGTGGTGGTGCACGGCGCAGCGCTGCTGACCCTGGCGCTGCTGGCCGGCATCATCATCTCGCTGCTGATCGGTGCCGCACCGGCGATCGAGAAGTACGGCCTGAGCTTCCTGTGGCGCAGCGAATGGGACCCGGTCCAGGAGGAGTTCGGCGGCCTGATCATGATCTACGGCACGGTGATGACCTCGTTCATTGCCCTGCTGATCGCCGTGCCGGTGAGCTTCGGCATTGCGCTGTTCCTCACCGAATTGGCCCCCAACTGGCTCAAGCGCCCGCTGGGCATTGCCGTCGAGCTGCTGGCCGCGGTGCCGTCGATCGTCTACGGCATGTGGGGTCTTCTGGTGTTCGGCCCGATCCTGGCGACCTATGTGCAACAGCCCCTGCAGGGTGCCTTCAGCGATGTGCCCTACCTGGGGGCGCTGTTTTCGGGTCCGCCGGTGGGCATCGGCATTCTCTCGGCCGGCATCATCCTGGCCATCATGATCATTCCGTTCATCGCGTCGGTGATGCGTGACGTGTTCGAGGTCACGCCGGCACTGCTGAAGGAGTCGGCCTACGGCCTGGGCTCGACCACCTGGGAGGTGGTCTGGAAGGTCGTGCTGCCCTATACGAAGACGGGTGTGGTCGGCGGCATCATGCTGGGTCTGGGCCGAGCCCTGGGCGAGACCATGGCCGTCACCTTCGTGATCGGCAATTTCAACCAGTTGAATTCCTTGTCATTGTTCGAGGCTGCCAACAGCATCACGTCGGCGCTGGCCAACGAGTTTGCCGAGGCGTCGGCTGGCCTGCACCAGGCTTCGCTGATCTACCTGGGGCTGGTGCTTTTCTTCATCACCTTCGTGGTGCTGGCCCTGTCCAAGCTGCTGCTGATGCGCTTGCGCAAGGGTGAGGGGACACGTTCATGAGCATTGCTGCACTCGATGCAGGCCGCATGGCCAAGCACCGCAAACGCAAGACGGTCAACGCGGTGGCGCTCACGCTGTCGCTGTGTGCCATGGCCTTCGGCATCTTCTGGCTGATGTGGATCCTCTGGGAAACGCTGCGCCTGGGACTGGGTGGCATCGCGCTGTCGGTGTTCACCGAGATGACCCCCCCGCCGCAGGCCGAAACCGGCGGCCTGGCCAATGCCATCTTCGGCTCGCTGGTGATGGTGACGCTGGCCACGGCCCTGGGCACACCGATCGGCGTGCTGGCCGGCATCTACCTGGCCGAGTATGGCCAGAAGGGCTGGCTGGGCGAGGTGGTGCGTTTCATCAACGACATCCTGCTGTCGGCACCGTCCATCGTGGTGGGGCTGTTCATCTATGCGGTAGTCGTGGCGCCGATGAAGGGCTTTTCGGGGTTTGCCGGCATCCTGGCGCTGGCGCTGCTCGTGATCCCGGTGGTGATCCGAACCACGGAAAACATGCTGTCACTGATTCCGAATGCACTGCGCGAGGCGGCCTACGCCCTGGGCACGCCGAAGTGGAAGGTGATCTCGTCGGTCACGCTGAAGGCGGCCCGTGCGGGCGTGGTGACCGGCGTGCTGCTGGCGCTGGCGCGCATTGCCGGTGAAACCGCTCCGCTGCTGTTCACGGCGCTGTCCAACCAGTTCTGGACGTCCGACATGATGGAGCCGATGGCCAGCCTGCCGGTCACGATCTTCAAGTTCGCGATGAGCCCGTATGAGAACTGGCAGAAACTGGCCTGGGCAGGCGTGTTCCTGATCACCCTGGGCGTGCTGGCGCTGAACATCCTGGCGCGCGTGCTGTTCCGCAACAAACACTGATCGTCGAGGCCGACTCATGGACGCGAAAGTCGAATTCCCCGTCACCGAAAAAGCCAAGCTGTCGGTGCGCAATCTCAACTTCTACTACGGCAGCTTTCACGCGCTGAAGAACATCAACCTCGACATCCCCGAGAAGAAGGTCACGGCCTTCATCGGCCCGTCGGGTTGTGGCAAGTCCACGCTGCTGCGCACCTTCAACCGGATGTTCGAGCTGTATCCCGAACAGCGCGCGCAGGGCGAGATCAACCTGGACGGTGAAAACATCCTGACCTCGCGGCTGGACGTGTCGCTGATCCGGGCCAAGATCGGCATGGTGTTCCAGAAGCCCACGCCGTTCCCGATGTCGATCTACGACAACATCGCCTTCGGCGTGCGCCTGTTCGAAAATCTGTCTCGCGTCGAGATGGACGAGCGTGTCGAATGGGCGCTGAAGAAAGCGGCGCTGTGGAACGAGGTCAAGGACAAGCTGGGCCAGAGCGGCTCGGGCCTGTCGGGCGGTCAGCAGCAGCGCCTGTGCATCGCGCGCGGCATTGCCATCAAGCCCGAAGTGCTGCTGCTTGACGAACCCTGCTCGGCGCTGGACCCTATCTCGACCGGCAAGATCGAGGAACTGATCCACGAACTGAAGACCGACTATACGGTGGTCATCGTGACGCACAACATGCAGCAGGCGGCGCGTTGCTCCGACTACACGGCCTACATGTACCTGGGCGACCTGATCGAGTTCGGCCCCACCTCGGACCTCTTCATGAAGCCCAAGAAGAAGGACACCGAAGACTACATCACCGGGCGCTTCGGCTGACCCGCCGTTCCACCAGGAGCACTCCATGTCCGACAAGCATCTGTCCACCCAGTTCGACGCCGAGCTCAGCGGCATCTCCACCCGCGTGCTCGAGATGGGCGGCCTGGTCGAATCCCAGGTGGCGCAGGCCGTCTACGCCCTCACGAACTTCAGCGGCGACATCGCCACTCAAGTCATCTCCCAGGAAGAGCGCGTGAACCAGATGGAGGTCGACATCGACCGCGATCTGTCGACGATCATCGCGCGACGCCAGCCCACCGCACGCGATCTGCGTCTGCTGATTGCCATCTCCAAGACCATCGGCAACCTCGAACGTGTGGGCGACGAAGCCGCCCGCATCGCCCGCACGGTGCAGCGCCTGATCAACACCGGTGTGTCCAGCCGGCTGCGCCTGCCGGTGGCCGATCTGTCCTTCGAGGCGTCACTGGCCACCGACCAGCTGCGCAAGACGCTCGACGCCTTTGCGCGCCTGGACGTCAACAAGGCGGTCGAGGTGCTCAAGCAGGACAACCAGATCGACATGGAGTTCGACGGCCTGATGCGCAAGCTCATCACCTACATGATGGAAGACCCGCGCACCATCTCGGCCAGCATCGACCTGGTGTTCGTGGCCAAGGCCATCGAGCGGGTGGGCGACCATGCCAAGAACCTGGCCGAGCAGATCATCTACATCGTCAAGGGCACGGACGTGCGGCACATCCCGATGGAAAGTGTCGAGTCCGCCGTGAGCTGACCCTTCATCCACGACCCAAGGAGACTTTTGCATGAGCCGAGTGCTGGTCGTCGAGGACGAAAGCGCGATTGCCGAACTGATCTCGATCAATCTGCGTCATGCCGGTTACGAGGTCACCGTGGCGGCCGATGCGGACCAGGCCACGGCGGAGGTCGACCGGGTGCTGCCTGACCTGGTGCTGCTGGACTGGATGTTGCCGGGGCAGTCCGGACTGGCGCTGGCCAAGCGCTGGCGCAGCGAGTCGCGCACGAAGGAAGTGCCCATCATCATGCTCACCGCCCGCGGTGGTGAGCCGGACAAGATTGCCGGCCTCGATGCTGGGGCCGACGACTATCTGGTCAAACCGTTCTCGACCAACGAGCTGATGGCCCGCATCCGCGCCGTGCTGCGCCGCAAGGCGCCCGAGGCGCTGGACTCTGCCGTCGAAGTCGGCAAGCTGAGGCTGGACCCCGCCACGCGTCGGGTGTCGCGCGGCGACCAGGAGGTCAAGGTCGGGCCGACCGAATTCAAGCTGTTGCACTTCTTCCTCACGCACCCCGAGCGTGTGCACAGCCGCGCGCAACTGCTCGATCGCGTCTGGGGCGATCATGTCTTCATTGAAGAGCGCACGGTCGACGTGCACGTCAAGCGGTTGCGCGAGGCGCTTGCGCCGGTGCAGTGCTCGCAGATGATCGAGACCGTGCGCGGCGCGGGCTACCGCCTGACCCAGCAGGTTTCGGCCGCCGCCTGAAGCAAAGGCCCACCTGACATGTCCTGGTTCCTGCCGCGCGTGTTCGCCGGCACCGCGATGATGCTGCTGTTCGGTCTCATCGGGCGATGGGTAGGGGGCCGTGTGCTGCAGGCGCCGGTCAGCGGCATGGTGCTTGGCGCGGTCGTCGGCATCGCCCTGGTGGCGCTGGTGGACGCCCTGCGGGTCGGGCGTCTGCTGCGCTGGTTGCGCGGGCAGCAGGAAGGGACGGCGCCGCGCGACCCAGGCATCTGGGGCGAGCTGGGCTACCGCATCGAACGGGCCGTGCGCGCGCGCGAGCTCAGCGTGGTGCAGGAAAAGAGCCGCCTGTCGCAGTTCCTGTCGGCCATCGAGGCCTCGCCCAACGGCGTGATGATGCTCGACGAAGGCGATCAGATCGAGTGGTGCAACCGCATCTCGGCCGAGCATTTTGCGCTCGACCCCGAGCGTGATGTGCGCCAGCGCGTGACCAACCTCGTGCGTTCGCCGGCCTTCGTGTCCTATCTGCAGGCCGGTGACTTCACAGGGCAGGTGCAATTCCCCAGCCCTCACGGGCAGGCCATGCTGTCAGTGATCATTCGCCGCTATGGCGATGGCAACAAGCTGGTGCTCTCTCAGGACATCACCGAACGCGAACGTGCCGACACCATGCGGCGCGATTTTGTCGCCAATGTGTCCCACGAGATCCGCACGCCACTGACCGTGCTGTCCGGCTTCATCGAGACCATGGCGAACCTGCCGCTGACCGAGGTGGAGCGTCGCCGGGTGCTCAATTTGATGGGCCAGCAGACCCAACGCATGCAGACTCTGGTGAACGACCTGCTCACACTGGCACAACTCGAGGGCAGCCCGCGCCCGCCGGCGGACCAATGGGTGCCGGTGAGCAAGATGATGGCGCACTGCGAAAACGACGCACTGACGCTGTCCCAGGGGCGCCACCGTATCGTCTTTTCCGTCTCCGCCGGCGATGAACTCGCAGGGGCCGAAAGCGAGCTGCTCAGCGCCCTGACCAATCTGGTGAGCAATGCGATCCGCTACACCCCGGCGGATGGCCAGGTGCATGTGCAGTGGCGTGTCCGCCCGGACGGTTGCGGGGAGTTCCTGGTGAAGGACACCGGCATCGGGATCGAAAAGGAGCACATCCCGCGCCTGACCGAGCGCTTCTACCGCGTGGACGGCAGCCGCTCGCGCGAGACGGGCGGCACAGGGCTGGGACTGTCGATCGTCAAGCATGTGGTGCAGCGCCACGGCGGCGAGCTCGACGTGCAGAGCGAGCCGGGTCGAGGCTCGCAATTCCGCCTGATCTACCCGGCGCTGCGTGTGCGGCGCGCTGCGGGCGGTGCACACGCAGCACCCGCATCCAAAGGCGTTGTGCGGGCGGCCGTGCGCTGAGGGGCCTCGTGGGGCCGCTGGGGCCGCTGGGGCCTCACGCCGCGCGCGTCACCCGGCGGTACAGCATCAGCAGCACGCCGGCCACCAGGGCCAGCGAGATCGCATTGGCCGCCCAGAAGCCGCTGGCACCCTGCAGCATCGGCGGCACCTGGCCACCGGGGTTGAACCCCAGCAGATACCCCCCACCCAGACCGGCGCCCCAGAGCGACACGGCATAGGCCAGCGCCGGGAGCAGGGCCACACGGAACGAGCGCAGCGCAAACGCGGTGGTGACCTGCGCAGCATCGAACACCTGATACAGCACGATAAAGCCGAACAGGCCGACGGCCACCTGTCGCACAGCCGGGTCTGCCGTGTAGGCGCCGACGATCTGCTCGCGGCCCAGGTACAGCCCCAGCGCGACTGTCGTCGACAGGGCGACCGACAAGGCGATGCCCTGCCAGCCAGCGATCCGGGCGCGGTCATGGTCGCCAGCGCCGCGCAGTTGAGCGACGTGGGCCCCGGTGGCCACCGCGATCGACAGCGGCAGCATGTAGACCACGCTGGCCAGGTTGGCGACGATCTGGTGGCCGGCCAGCGCGGTGGTGCCGAAGTGGGAGATGAACAAGGCCATCAGCGCAAAGGCGGTGACTTCGACGAAGTAGCTCGCTCCTGTGGGCAGTCCCAGGCGCAGCAGTTCACGCAAGGTGGGCCCGTGCGGCGCGGTCCATCCCGACCACAGCTTGAACGGCCGGTACACCGGGTGCCAGCGCAGCATGCCGGCTGCAAGCAACAGCAGGCAGGCATTGATGCACACGGTGGCCATGCCGCAGCCGACCGTTCCCTGCGGCGCCAGGCCTGCGCCACCGAAGATGAACCAGGCATTCAGCGGGATCTTGGCGGCCAGTGCCAGGAGCTGGAGCACCGTGACGAGGAGTGGACGCGAGATGCCCTGGTTGAGGCCGCTGTAGCACCGGAACAGCAGGGCCAGCGGCAGACCCCAGGCCAGCCAGGCGAGGTAGTCGCGGGCGCGCTGGGCCACCTCGGGGGTCACGTCGGCCAGCTCGAGCACCACGCCGGGATGAAGCATCAGCAACATGCCCGGCACGCTCACCCCCAGTGCCAGGTACAGGCCCTGGCGGAACACCTGACCGATGCGCTGCGGCTCGTGGGCGCCGTGATGATGGCCCACCGTCGGGATCAGCGCCTGCACAATGCCGCTCAGGCCGACATAGATGCTGATGTAAAGCGCAGCACCGATCGACAGGGCCGCGAGGTCTTCGCTGGCATGGCGGCCGGCCATGATGGTGTCGGCCACGCCGAACCCGATGGTGGCGAGCTGCCCCAGCAGGATCGAGCCGGCATCGCGGCCGATCTTCTTCCAGGGGGTGGTCACTGCGTCGGGCTGCCGGTCGTGGCGCGGCGGTACAGGTAGGTGAAGCTGCTGCGGTCGGTGGGGCGACGCTCGCGGGCAAGGAAGGTCCAGCCTGTGGGCGTTGGCGGCGGGGTCGTTGGCCCGATCAGCGCCAGGTGGGCGCACTCCGCCGGCGCTTGGCCCGACGCCAGCACGACACGAAACCCGCCCAGGCTTTCGAGCGCGGCCATCTGGCTGCGCGGCAGTCCCAGCGCCTGTACGCAGCCGCGGGCGGGGAGGTGGGTGGCCAGCCGCTCGACCAACGGTCGATCGCTGCGTGCGTAGTTGAGCAGCGGCAGCCACAGGGTCATCAGCAGCAGCCAGCTCAGCGCCACGCCGCTGGCTGCCAGCACCAGGCTGCGCCACAGGACATCGCGGTGGCGCCCGGCCCGCCATTTCACGAGCCAGATCCAGCCTACCGTGCCCGCGAGGGCAAACACCAGCGCAAGGACCGAGGATCGGGCCTCGAAGCCGGGTGCGAGCTTGACGATGTTGGCGGCGGTGCGCGCCGGCACGCCGGTGTGCATCGCGGCATAGATCACCCAGATGGCGATGGCACAGGCGCTGAAGAAGAACACCGAAAACCAGTCGACCGCCGAGGCCACGCCCCGTCGCAAGGTCGGCAGTGCAAAGGCGGCCAGCACGGCCAGCGAGGGCAAGGCCAGCATCAGGGCCCGGTCCGAACCGTCCATCAGCACGCAGGCAACGACCGCCACCAGGGCCGAGAAGCTGGGCACGGCGATGTGCCGGTGCAGCAGGTGATGCCGCCAGCGCCAGAGTGTCCAGCCGGCCATTGGCCAGGCCGGCCAGGTGAACCACACCAGCAGGCGGGCCAGCTGCGCGGGGTCGGGGTCGGGGCGCACTCGCCAGGCCCACGCGCCGAAGAGCGTGGCCACTGCCGCGGCCAGCAGCATCGCGATGCCTACCCACACCGCCAGCGCGCGGGTGCGCTCATAGCTGGAGCGCCAGCACACCGCCAGGCCGACCAGTCCCAGGGCGACCGCGATCGACGGGGCGCCGCTGCCGGCCATCATCGGCAGCGCCACCAGCACCGCCAGCGCCGGCTTGACGCTGCGAGACTGGCTGGCGGCAAGCCCATAGCTGAACAAGGCCACGCCGCACAGCTGAAGCAGCTCGGGTGTCGTTTCGTGACCCAGCTGGAGCAAACCCAGCGTGGCGATCAGCGCCAGCAACGCGCCGTCGGCGACCGAGCGGGCGTAGTC
Organism: uncultured Comamonadaceae bacterium; assembly: GCA_946482595.1. The sequence goes on along the minus strand of CAMLSD010000004.1, from coordinate 64,926 downwards.
GATCGGCCGCGCCTCGCCGCCGAAGGCAAACGCCACGGGTTGTGCGGCTTCGGTGCGGGCGAGGTGGTAGGTGGTGTACCAGGTCAGCGCCAGCGTGGCGCACAGCAGCAGGGCAAAGGGCACACGGGCGGCCAGGGCCGGATCGAAGAGCCCGCCGAACAGCGCGATGAACAGCGCACCGAGCCAGTAGGGGAACAGGCCACCGTCCGGCGGCAGGCCGGCCACCGTGGGATGCCACAGGTCAGTGACGCCCGTGGCCAGGTTGTGCATGTAGCCGAAGGCAGACACATCGGCATTGCGCCACGGGTCGCGGCCGAACTGACCTGGCAGCACGTAGGCCGTGCACAGCAGCACGAGCCCGACCCGAGGCAGCCGCTGGGCTGCGCGCTGTGTAACGATGGCCGGGGTCGGTTGATTCAATGGCGCTCCACGGTGAGGCTGCGCCTGCCAGCGCAGGCCGCGTCACGGGGCCGCCTGCGTTGCACGGGCGAGAGGGTGCAGCATAGCTGCAGGCAACAAAAAAGGCAGCGCGAGGCTGCCTTTTTGCGAGGGTCGAAACGACCCGTTGCTTACTTCTTGAGGCCCACGCGCGCAAACTTGTTGCGGAACTTCTCGACGCGGCCGCCGAGCGAGTCGACGCTCTTTTGCGTGCCGGTGTAGAAGGGGTGGGACTCGCTGGTGGTTTCCAGCTTGAACAGAGGCAGCTCGCGACCGTCGTCCATCTTGATGGTTTCGCGGGTCTGAGCGCACGAGCGCGTCACGAACTTGAAACCATTGGACTGATCCACGAAGCACACTTCGCGGTAGTTGGGGTGGATGCCTTCTTTCATGTCGATCCTTGTCGCTTGAACTATGCGCCGGCAGCCAACCCCAAACCGTTTGGGGCCACTTTCCGGAAGCGGAAAACCCGAGATTATGCCACGTCAGGGCGCGTGTCAGCCACCGCGGCGCATCATGTCGAAGAAGTCGAGGTTGTTCTTCGTGGACTTCATCTTGTCGAGGATGAACTCCATTGCCGCAATCTCGTCCATCGGGTAGAGCAGCTTGCGCAGGATCCAGGTCTTCTGCAGGATTTCCGGGCGCAGCAGCAGTTCCTCGCGGCGGGTGCCCGACTTGTTCAGCAGGATGGACGGATACACCCGCTTCTCGGCCATGCGGCGGTCGAGGTGGATTTCGCAGTTGCCGGTGCCCTTGAACTCTTCGTAGATGACTTCGTCCATCCGGCTACCGGTGTCGATCAGCGCGGTGCCGATGATGGTCAGCGAGCCGCCTTCCTCGATATTGCGGGCCGCACCGAAGAAGCGCTTCGGGCGCTGCAGCGCATTGGCGTCGACACCACCGGTGAGCACCTTGCCGGACGAGGGCAGCACGTTGTTGTAGGCACGTGCCAGGCGGGTGATGGAGTCCAGCAGGATGACCACGTCCTTGCGCAGTTCAACCAGGCGCTTGGCCCGCTCGATCACCATCTCGGCCACCTGCACGTGTCGGGCGGCGGGTTCGTCGAAGGTCGAACTGATGACCTCGCCGCGCACGGTGCGCTGCATTTCGGTCACTTCTTCGGGGCGCTCGTCGACCAGCAGGACGATGAGGTAAACGTCGGGGTGGTTCGAGGTGATGGCGTGCGCCAGGTGCTGCATCATCACCGTCTTGCCGCTCTTGGGCGGGGCCACCAGCAGGGCGCGCTGGCCTTTGCCGATGGGGGCGATCAGGTCGATGATGCGCCCGGTGATGTTTTCCTCGGACTTGATCTCGCGCTCGAGCTTGAACTGCTCTTTCGGGAAGAGCGGCGTCAAGTTCTCGAACATGATCTTGTGCTTGTTCTCCTCGGGCGTCAGGCCGTTCACGCGATCGACCTTGACCAGCGCAAAGTAGCGCTCGCCGTCCTTGGGAACACGCACCTCGCCTTCGATGGCGTCACCGGTGTGGAGATTGAAGCGCCGGATCTGGCTGGGCGACAGATAGATGTCGTCGGTGCTCGCCAGATAACTGGTTTCAGGGGAACGCAGGAAACCGAAACCGTCGGGCAGGACCTCGAGCACGCCATCGCCGAAGATCTGCTCGCCTTGCTTGGCGCGCTTCTTCATGATCGCGAACATCAGCTCCTGCTTGCGCATGCGGCTGGTGTTTTCGATCTCCAGCGACTCGGCCATCTTGATGAGTTCCGAGACGTGCAGGACCTTGAGTTCTGAAAGTTGCATGGGTGAACACCCCTGTAGGTGATCGTCGCAGGTGAAATGCAGGACGTTCCGGTCAGGAGCAGCCTGCGAAAAGGGACTTCGGCATCACGCTCGCGCCGTACGGCAATCCGTCACATGGACTGGCGTGCGACTGCCATGTACGCGAGTCGGGAAACGCTGGAGTGGTGGGCCGAAACTGCGCGTCAATCAGTGTGCGCAGTGGCGAGCATCTGGGCAGTCGGGGGCGGGCTGGGGGCCTCGTGGGCCGGCGTCGACCCCGACGCGTTAGCGGAGATTATAGATGACCGTCGACGAAGGCCGTCAACTGTGCCTTGGAAAGTGCGCCCACCTTGGTGGCGGCGAGCTGGCCGCCCTTGAACAGCATCAGCGTGGGAATGCCGCGGATACCGAACTTGGCCGGCACTTCGCGGTTTTCGTCCACGTTCATCTTGGCGATCTGCAGGCGGCCGTCGTAATCCTTGGCGACTTCGTCCAGGATCGGGGCGATCATCTTGCAGGGGCCGCACCATTCTGCCCAGTAATCAACCAGCACAGGCTTGTCGGCCTGCAGCACGTCGGCGTCGAAAGACGCATCTGAGATATGTTTGATCAGCTCGCTGCTCATTGTGAATCCTCGGATGGCTCGGGGAGAACCCCGACTGTTCCGGTCGATTTTGACACAAAGGCCCTGTGCCCGTGAGCACAGGCGGGTGATCGGGCCCGCAGATTCCCTGCCTGACGGTGGGCATCGGTGGAAATGCGGGGCAGTTGCGGCCCAGATTCCCGGGTTCATCCGGGCACTGGCGGTGTCCAATCGCATGAACTACCGTCGTTGCACCACCCTGAATGTCCGCTGAAGCCATGACACGCACACCTGTCCGCACGCTCGGGAGGTACGAGTTGCGCGCTGCCCTGGGCAAAGGGGCGCAAAGCTCGGTCTGGCGAGCCTTTGATCCCAGGCTGGACCGTGAGGTGGCGCTGAAGCTGCACCGGGCCCAGGCTTCCGATCCGCAGGCGCTGGCGACCTGGCTGGGAGAGGCGCGCGCGGTCAGCCGCCTGAGTCACCCGCACATCGTGCCCCTGTTCGAGGCCGACGTGCACGAGCAGCATCCCTACCTGGTGTTCGAACTGGTCGAGGGCCCGACACTGGCCCGGCGCCTGCGCGAGGGCGGGGCCATGCCGGCGCGTGATGCCGTGCAGATGATCTGCGGGGTGCTTGAAGGGGTCGCACACGCTCACCAGGCCGGGGTGATCCACCGTGACCTGAAGCCTTCGAACATCCTGATCGACGAGTCGGGCCGCGCCCGGGTCATGGACTTCGGCATCGCCGCGAGCCAGCGCCACGGTGGCGCTGACGGCTCGCTCGTCGGCACGCCTGGCTACATGGCGCCCGAGGCGGCACAGGGACGGCCGCCCACGGCACAGCTCGACGTGTTTGCCGCGGGGCTGGTGCTCTACGAGATGCTGATGGGGCAGCCGGCGATTGCCGAGGCCGACCCCTACCGGGCGATCTACCGGGTGGCCCACGAGGACGTGAACCTGCCGGTGCAGACGCCCCATCCGGTGGACGACACGTTGCGCGCGATCGTCCACCGCGCGACTGCCCGCGACATGGCCGTGCGCTATGCCACTGCGCGCGACATGCTGCAGGCGCTGCAGGCCTGGCTCAAGCCGCAGGACGACACGGCCGATGCCGGGCGCAACAGCACGCTGGAATTCCTGCTGCGGCGCATGCGGCACAAATCGGACTTTCCGGCGCTGACCGATTCGGTCGGCCGCATCCAGCGCATCACCTCATCCGAGAACGAAAGCCTGGGCAGCCTGGCCGGAGAGATCCTCAAGGACGTGGCGCTCACCAACAAGCTGCTGCGGCTGGTCAACTCGGCGCATTTCCGCACGGCTGGTGGCGGCACGATCAGCACCGTCTCGCGCGCGGCGGCGCTGATCGGCTTTGCCGGCATCCGCAATCTGGCGCTGTCGCTGATCCTGCTCGAGCACATGCAGGACAAGACCCACGCCGCCGGGCTGAAGGACGAGTTCCTGCGCAGCCTGCTGGCCGGCACCATGGCTGGCGAGCTGGCCAGTTCACCCCGGGACGCCGAAGAAGCATTCATCGGAGCGATGTTCCAGAACCTCGGCCGCATGCTCACGCAGTTCTACTTTGCCGAAGAAGCCGAGCAGGTGCGCCGGCTCACCCATCCCGAACACGGCGAAGGTCAAAGCGAGGACCAGGCCTCGCTGGCGGTGCTGGGCATCTCGTATGAGGAGCTGGGCGTCGGCGTGGCTCGGACCTGGGGCCTGCCCGATTCGCTTCAGCGCAGCATGCGCAAGCTGCCTGCCGACGGCCCACTCAAGAAGCCGGACTCGCCCAACGAGCGCGTGCGAACTCTCGCCTGCGCCGGCAATGACGTGGCCGATGCACTGCTGCGTTCGAGCCGCGATGACCTGCCGCAGCAGCTGGCACGGCTGGGCGAGCGGTACGGGGGTGCACTGGGCATCAACGTGAAGGATCTTCAGGAAGCAGTGCAACGTTCGCGCGCCCGACTCACCGACATGGCTCCGGTGCTTCAAATCGTGCCCAGGCAGGGCACGCCGGCGGCCCGGCTGCTGCAGACCCAGGCGCCGGGTGCCACCATGCGCGAGGGCGACACGCTCAGCCCGCACCAGCTCGACACCCTCGTGCAGGCGCACGCGGCCCAGCAGGAAGCCGCCCAGCCCCAACCGACGCCGTCGGCGGCGGGCGACGTGGCCCAAAGCCTGGCGGCGGGCATCCAGGACATCAGCAACACGCTGGTCGAGAACTTCAAGCTCAACGAAGTGCTGCGCATGATCCTGGAGACGATGTATCGCTCGCTGGGCTTTCAGCGGGTGATCTTCTGCCTGCGCGACGCACGCACGGGGCAGCTAACCGGCCGTTTCGGGCTGGGCCATGAGGCCGAGCGGGTGTCCGCTGCCTTCAAGCTCCAGCTCACTGGGGCGACCGATCTGTTCGCCGCGGTCTGCGTCAAGGGGGCCGATACGCTGATCAGCGACGCCACCGTGCCGAACATCGCCGCCCGCCTGCCCGCGTGGTTCCAGCGCGACGTCAAGGCCCCAACCTTCCTGCTGCTGCCGTTGACACTGCGCAACGCCCCGCTGGGGCTGATCTACGCGGACCGCGCGCAGGCCGGGGACATCGTCATCAGCGAACGGGAACTGTCACTGCTGCGCACCCTGCGCAACCAGGCGGTGATGGCCTTCAAGCAGTCGGCCTGAAGCGCAGCCTTTGTCCCCTGTGGCGGTGACGGTGTCGTCCAGAGCGAAAAGCAGGCCTGAATGACGGCTGTTCGGCGCATGCAACCGGTGGTGTCCGTGATGAAATGCGCCGAAAATGTCTCCAGCGGGCTGCTTGATGCCAAAGGGGGCGCCGCCGAAGGACGACAGCGATCACCCTGACAGGACGCCGTGGAAACCGTTGAACAGACATCGATCGAACAGGCGCAGCCGCTGGGACGCTACCGATTGCTGCGCCTGCTCGGGCGCGGTCCGCAAAGCGCATGGTGGGTCGCTGCGCTGGCCGAGCCGGCGCGTGGCGACGGCACCGAACTGCACCTGAAGGTCTGGCACCGTTCGCCCCTGCCCGGGTTGTCCTCCCAGGTCTGGCGCGCCGCCTGCGCGCCCGTCCTGGGATTGGTGCACCCCAACATCGTCCAGGCGCTCGATGCGAGCATCGAGGAAGGCCAGCCCGTGCTGGCCTACGAGGCCATTCAGGGCGTGAGCCTGGCCAGGTGGCTGAACGAACACGAACACATGCCTGCGCGCCAGGCGGTGCTCGCCGTGATCTCGGTCCTCGATGCCTTGGCGCATGCGCATGCGCAAGGGGTGGTGCATGGCCGGTTGCGCCCGGGCAACCTGATGCTCGACATGGCCGGGCGCACCCGCTTGACCGACTTCACGGTGTTGCCGATGCCGCAGGAGCTGAGTCAGCTCCCGACGGCCACGGGGCTGTACCTGGCGCCGGAGCAGGCCAGCGGCGCAGGTGCCGACATCCCCAGCGACATCTTTGCCACCGGCCTGGTGCTCTACGAACTGCTGTGCGGCAAGCCGGCCATCCAGGATGCCGTGCCGCAGCGGGCGATCACGCGGCTGCTCGAGGAAGACCTGCAGCTGCCCCACAGCGTGCGCTCGATCGATCATGCCGAGGCGCAATTGCGCGGCATCGTTGCGCGGGCCCTGTCGCGGGATCCTCAGGCCCGGTTTGCCAGTGCGCAGGCCATGCGCCAGGCGCTGCAGGACTGGCTGACGCCGGCGCTGCTCGAAGGCACGGCCGACACCCGGGCCGGCCACACCGTCAACACGCTGCTTCAGCGTCTGGCGGTCCAGCCCGATCTTCCGGTCGATGCCAACGTCGTGCGCCGGGTGCGTCGCCTTGCCGCGGCCGAACGTGTCAACCTGGGCGAAATCGCCCGGGCCGTGCTCGACGACATCGCCATGACGCACAAGATGCTGCGCATGGTGAACGCCGCGTACTTCAGCTCGGTCGGTGGCGGCAGCATCACGACGGTCTCACGCGGGATTGCGCTGATGGGTTTCTCGGCGATACGCGACCTGGCGGGCACCCTGTCGACCCTGGACGACATGACCGACAGCACACTGGCCGAGGCCTTGCGTGAGGAGTACTCGCGCTGCCGCACTGCCGGGCGGCTGGCGGCCCGCCTGTGCCCGACCGAAGCCGAAGAAGAAGAAAGCTACATCGCTGCGGTGCTGCAGAACCTCGGGCGCTGCCTGGTGCAGTTCTATCTGCCCGACCTGGCCGCCCAGATCCGGCAGCTGGCGCTCAGCCAGGGCGGCAGCGAGGCGGCGGCGACGCTGTCGGTGCTGGGTCTGTCCTTCGAGGACCTGGGCGTGAGCATTGCGCGCACCTGGGGCCTGCCGGACGTCTACCTGCGGGCCATGCGCCGGCCGGCGCGTGCCAGCGTGATCCGCGCACCTGAAAAACGCGGTGACTGGTTCCGGCTGCTCGCCGGGCTGGGCAACGAGGTGGTCGAGGCCCAGTTGCGGCGTGAGCCCCGCAAGCCCAAAGGGGCACCCGGGACATCGATCGTCGAGCAGTACGCCCACGCGCTTGGCATTTCGCACGACGACGTCTGGGAGGCTGCAGACGGCGCCGGCAGGCCGCTCCAGCCCGCGGCCACCCTCACACCGGCGCCGCCGCAGGCCGCGGCAGCTTCGCCCGCACCGCATTCGCCTGCGGCAGCCTCGCCGCCACCGCCCAATGCCGCGGATGAGGCGGTGCATCCACTGTCGAGAGCCATTCACGAGCTGCGGCTGACGATGTCACGGCCCTGGACGCTCGACCGACTGCTCGCCATCGTCGGCAATGCGGTGTACGGCAGCCTGAAGTGCCAGCACGTGGTGCTGGCGGTTCGGGAGCCGCTCAGCGGCATGTACCTGGTGCGCCAGGCCTGGGGCGACCGGGCCGACACCTTGCGTCAGCACTTCCGCTTTCCATCCGGGGAGGGTACGGACGTCTTCAGTGCCCTGTGTGCAAAGGGGGCCGACACCCTGATCCGCGACGCGACGGCCGGGAACATCGCATCCAGGCTGCCCGCTTGGTTCGTTTCGCACGTCCACGCGCCGACCTTCATGCTGCTGCCCGTGGTGGTGGGACGCAAGACGGTGGCCTTCCTGTATGCCGACCGCGGTGAGGTCGACGGCTTCAGCCTGACCGACCGCGACCTGTCGCTGTTGCGCAGTCTGCGCGACGAGCTGCGTCGTGCGTTCGAGCCTCAGTCCGGCGCGGTCTGAAGCGTGAAGTAGATCGTCGTGCCCCTGTCCGGGTGCGATTCGGCCCAGACACGCCCGCCGTGGTGCTCCACGATGCGCCGCACGATGTCCAGCCCCACACCATGACCCGCCACGCCAGTGTCGCGTCCGCGCACGAAGGGCTCGAACAGACGAGGGTGCTCCTGCGGGTCGAAGCCGATCCCGTTGTCTCGCACGAAGATCACGGCACCGTCGGCACGATGCATGCACCCGACCTGGATGCGCGGCCCGTCGGCGTGGCGCGAGAACTTCACCGCATTGCCGATGAGGTTGACGAACAACTGACGCAGCAGGCCGCGGTGCCCTGCCACGGGTGGCAGTGAATGCAGCGTCAGCTCCAGTGCGCGGGGCCGCTCGCCGGCGCCCTGGCTGAGCTGCACCAGTTCGGCCGCCTCCTGGACACAATGGGCCAGATCCACTCGGGACAGCGACGCATGGCGGCCGGGAATTCCTGCACGGGCCAGCACCATCAGGTCGTCGATCGTGCCCAGCAGCTTGCCACCGTTCTGGCAGACGGCGTCGAGCAGATGCGCCGCCTTGGCGGCATCCCCCTGGTGCAATGCCTGCATCGCGAGTTCGCACAGCCCGGCCATGCCGCCCACGGGGCCGCGCAGGTCATGCGCCACACACCGGGCGTAGCAGTCCAGCCGTGCGATGCGGGCCTCGAGATGGCGCGTGCGCACATGCAGCGCCCGGGCTGATGCGGCCGCCCTCGACATGCCGGCCAGATGAGACGGCCGCAAACGGTGGCGTGCCACGCGTGGGCGAAACATCGCTAGCACGGGGCGCACAGGGCGCCCCGCGGTCAATCTGCGGTACTGCATGGTGTGTCTCCTCCGGCGGGGCCTGTTGTGCCGCTGCGGCCGCCTGCCGGTTGCAAGTGGGAGAGTTATAGAGGGCGGGCGTCGTGCCTGCGTCCGTAGAACTACGATGCCGCAGGCCAGGTTGTCACGGGCCGAGCTGCGCGATGGGCGGCATCTGGTGGCCCGGCGTCCGGGTGCGGCCGCGGGCGCGGCCGCACATGCAAGCGATGAGGGCAGACCGAGCCGTTGGAGTGGTGATGGTCCGATCGGACCGCCCACATGCAAGCGCAACGGCTTGCGGCGTGCAGCGAGGGCATCACTGCGAGGAGAGGGGTGACGAGCCTTAACCCCGGCACTGGTTACAACGGTTAGGGCTGCTTCGTTCCCGACCTGACCCGGTTGGCCATGCTCCCATGCGGGGAGGCCCGTCACTTGCCATTGTAGGCCAGAGTCACGACGCCCCGCCCGAGGCGGCCAAATGCAGCGTATCGGACGAGTGGGTGCCGCCGTGCGCGGCGTGCAGGCGGATTCATCGCGCCAGCATGTAGCGCTCCCAGTAGCCCGGCGCCGGTTCGACCTGTTCGCAGATGTCCAGGATCAGTCCGCTCGGGTCCCGGCAATCAAAGCGCACCTGTCCCCAGTCCTCGCGCCGCACGGAATAGGTGATGGGCACACCCTCGGCCAGCAGCCGGTCATGCAGCGCCTGAGCGTTCGGCACCTGCAGGCACAGGATGGCACCCAGGCCGCTGAAGACCTCCGGCCCGGGCGGGGCAGAGGGATGGTCCGGACTCATGAAGGCCAGGCTCATCGGGGACTCGTCCGCCCCTTGCGCGGGCCGGTGCAGGTAGACGAACCAGGTCGACTCGAAACGGGCCTCGAAGCCAAAGTGGCGCACGTAGAAGTCACGGCAGGCCAGCAGGGCCGGGGTGGTGATGATCGGGTAGTGGTCGAGCAACTGCATGAGGCTTCCTTTCGGGCAGGTTGGGGTGGACGAACGCGAGGTGCTTTTGATACATACTGTCGGTATGCAATCATGTTAGATACAGGCAGTATGTATGTCAAATGAGGCGCCACCCATGCCGGACAAGACCCTGAACCTCAAGGCACAACGCGCGCAGGCATCACGCCAGGCGCTGATCGCAAGCGCCAGGCGCTTGTTCGAGCGCCAGGGGTATGCAGCCACCTCGACCGAGCAGTTGCTGGCTCAGACCGGCCTCACGCGCGGTGCGCTGTATCACCATTTCAAGGACAAGCAGGCACTGTTCGAGGCGGTCTGCGATGCGGTGCATGCCGAGCTTGTCCAGGCCATCGACTCGGCGACGCAGGGCGTGGACGACGGCGCCGAAGCCTTGCGCCGCGGGGCGCGAGCCTGGATGGAGGCTGCCGCCGACCCGCACCGCGCACAGGTGCTGCTGGTGGATGCTCCGTCCGTGCTGGGCACCCGCGCCTGGGCCGAGGTCGACCGGCGACACGGCTTTGCCGCACTGCGCTCGGGGCTGGCCGCCACCCTCGGGTCCGAGGTCGGGGTGGACCAGATCGAGGCTCTGGCGGTGGCGCTCAACGGCGCGATGAACGAGCTGGCGCGCTGGGTGGCGGGCGACGCCGGGCGGCTGCCGCTGGCCCTTCATGCCATCGACGAGCTGCTGGACGGTGCCGCCACGGCCGGCCGGCGTCGGGCGGACGGTCCCGCCCCGTAGAATCGCGGCCCATGAGCTACCTCGTCCTTGCCCGCAAGTACCGCCCCCGCAGTTTCGAGCAGATGGTGGGCCAGGAACATGTGGTGCAGGCCCTGTCGAACGCGCTGACGCAGCAGCGCCTGCACCATGCCTACCTGTTCACCGGCACCCGTGGCGTGGGCAAGACCACCGTGTCGCGCATCCTGGCGAAGTCGCTGAACTGCCAGGGTGCGGATGGTCAGGGGGGCATCACGGCCCAGCCCTGCGGCGTCTGCCAGGCCTGCCGTGACATCGACGCCGGGCGCTTTGTCGACTATGTCGAGCTCGACGCGGCCTCGAACCGGGGCGTCGAGGAAATCTCTCAACTGCTGGACCAGGCGGTCTACAAGCCGGTCGTCGGGCGTTTCAAGGTCTACATGATCGACGAGGTGCACATGCTCTCGACGACGGCCTTCAACGCCATGCTCAAGACACTGGAAGAGCCGCCCGAGTACCTCAAGTTCGTGCTGGCCACGACCGACCCGCAGAAGGTGCCGGTGACGGTGCTCTCCCGCTGCCTGCAGTTCAACCTGCGGCCCATGGCGCCGGCCACGGTGCTCGAACACCTTCAGGGTGTGCTGCAGGCCGAGGGGATCGAGGCCGACGCCGGCTCGCTGCGCCTGCTGGCACGTGCGGCGCGAGGGTCGATGCGCGATGCCCTGTCGCTGACCGACCAGGCGATCGCCTATGGCAGCGGCACGCTCAGCGAGCCGGCCGTGCGTCAGATGCTGGGCGCGGCGGACCGTGGGCATGTCTTCCGCCTGGTCGATGCGCTGGCCGCAGCGGATGGTGCAGCGCTGCTGGGCACGGTGGACGAGATGCGTGCGCATGGGCTCTCGGCACATGGTGTGCTCGAGGACATGGCCAGCCTGCTGCAGCAGATGGCCGTCGCCCAGGTGGTGCCGCAGGCCGTCGACCAGGATGACCCGCACCTGCCCGTGATCGAACGGCTGGCCGCCGCCGTGGCACCCGACGAAACGCAGCTGTACTACTCGATGGCGCTGCACGGCCGCAACGAGATCGGCCTGGCGCCCGACGAATACAGCGGCCTCACGATGGTGCTCCTGCGCATGCTGGCCTTCAAGCCGGCGCAAGGGGGCACGGTCCGCAGCACGACTGCGTCCCTGCAGCGCAGCCCGGTCGCGGTGGCGCGGTCGACGGCACGCGTGGCCGGGACGCCCGCAATTGCAGCACCGCCGGCGGCCTCGGCCGCAACGCGATCAAGTACAGACGCCGATGAAGGTGCTGGTGACGGTGCAGATGCCACTGCGGCCACTGCGCGGGCACGTGCGCCTGCCACCCAGCCGGTGCAGGCGCCCGCGAACGTACGCGTGAGTGCGCCGGCGGTCAGTGCCCCGAGTGCGCCCGCGGCCAGCGCCCCGAGTGCGCCGGCAAGCCCATCCGCAAGCGCGCCGGCAGCGCCACGCCCGATGGCCAGCGTGCCGCCCTGGGAAGAAGACATCCCGCCCGAAGACCTCGACGTCATTGCCGCGCCCGCCGTGAGCCGGTCCGTGCCGGCGCCGGCACATTCGCCGTCATTCACCGAGTCGGGCGCCGGTGCGACACCGGCCAGACCACGGGCGAGCGACGCCATGGCGACCGCTGCCCCGGTCGTTTCCTGGCCCGCCACTGCGGCCGTGGGAAGCCCGGTTCAGACCACCCCCCTGGGCGATCGCTGGGTGGGTGTGGTGAGGCAACTGGTCGAACGTGAACTCGTGGCTGCGCTGGTACGTGAATTGGCGTTGCAGTCGCAGTGCGTGGCCGCTGACGAAGGCAGCACACCCGAGCGCTGGCAGCTGAGGGTGGAGCGTGAGACCCTGGCCAGCGAGGCCTCGCGTGCGAAGCTCGAGGCGGCCATGGCCGAGGCGCTCGGCCGGCCCGTCGCCCTGGCGGTCGAAGTGGGCGCGACCCAGGACACCCCGGCACGACGCGATGCTGCCGAGCGCGTGCGGCGCCAGCAGGAAGCCGAAGACCTCATCCTCAACGACCCTGCGGTCGTCAGTCTCATGCAGCAGTTCCCCGGAGCGCGTATCGTGCCGGGATCGGTCAAACCCCTGTGAGCCGGCCGCCAGTCGCAGCAGCGCACCGCGGCGGGGCTCTTCTCCTCTTGCATTCGAAAGGACAACCATGCTCAAAGGACAACTCGCCGGCCTGATGAAACAGGCCCAGGCCATGCAGGACAACTTGAAGCGCGCCCAGGACGAACTGGCGCAGATCGAGGTCGAGGGGCAGTCCGGTGCCGGGCTGGTGAAGGTCGTGATGACCTGCAAGCATGACGTGCGCCGCGTCACGATCGACCCGAGCCTGCTGGCCGACGACAAGGACATGCTGGAAGACCTGGTGGCCGCAGCCTTCAACGATGCGGTGCGGCGCGCCGAGGACGTGAGCCAGGAGAAGATGGGCAAGCTCACGGCCGGCATGCCGATGCCTCCCGGGATGAAGTTCCCTTTCTGATGCGCCCCCAGGCTTCGCCCGTCGACGCCCCTTGCAAACCATGAACTCGCTGGATGCCCTGGTCGAAGCCCTGCGTCGCCTGCCCGGTGTGGGTCCGAAATCGGCCACACGCATGGCGCACCACCTGCTGCAACACGATCGCGAGGGCGCGCTGGCCATCGCGCGTGCGATCGACGGTGCGGTGCGGCTGGTGCGCCATTGCAGCCAGTGCAACACACTGACCGAAGCCGAGGTCTGCGCGACCTGCCTTGACGACACCCGCGACCGCACGCAGTTGTGTGTGGTCGAGACGCCTGCCGATCAGGCTGCCGTCGAGCGCACCGGCAGCTACCGCGGTCTTTACTTCGTGCTGCTCGGACGGCTCAGCCCGCTCGACGGCGTGGGGCCGCGCGACATCGGGCTGGAGCGGCTGTTCGATCGTGCAGCCGACGGGGTCGTGAGCGAAGTGATCGTCGCGACGAACTTCACGGCCGAGGGTGAAGCCACCGCGCATGTCGTCAGCGAGAACCTCAAGGCGCGCGGCCTGCGCGTGACACGACTGGCGCGGGGGGTCCCCGTGGGCAGCGAACTGGAGTACGTCGATCTCGGAACCATCGCACATGCGCTGGTCGATCGGCGATGAACAGGGGAGGGCGTCGATGACGCTTGCGATGTGGTGTGTGCTGGTGGCGGCCCTGCTGCCGATCGTCTGCGCCTGGATGGCCAAGTCCTCGGGCTTTCGCGTACCACGCAGCCAGGGGGGCTTTGACAACCATGATCCCCGGCAGTGGATGAGCACCCTGCGCGGCTGGCAGGCACGGGCCAACAGCGCCCAGGCCAACAGCTTCGAGGCCCTGCCGTTGTTCATCGCGGCCGTCGTGCTGTCACAGCAGGTCGGGGTGCCCCAGGGAACGATCGATGCGCTGGCGGTGGCGTTTGTGGCCTGCCGGGTGCTCTACATCGCGCTTTATGTCACCGATCGAGCCCCTGCCCGCAGTGTGGTCTGGGCGCTCGGCCAAGGCCTCAGCATCGCGCTGCTGACTTCGGCTGCCTGGGCGCGTTGAGCCGAGGCTGGATTCGTTCACACCTTCTGACTGCACTGCCAGAGTCACTGGTTACCAGGCGTTTCTGCGAGCACCGGACTTTCCCTGCCCGGGGCTTTGCGGATTGGAGTGCCCGCCCACTCTGACTAATCTGCGTGCATGGACACGCCAGACAGCCCCGCGCCAACGCCGACACGCCAGCCGGTGTCCGGCCGCCGGCGTGCCCTGTTGCGCTGCGCGCTGGCGGGCGCAGCGGCGCTGGGCGCGGGCGTGGTGCAGGTGCGCGCTGCACCCGAACGTGCGCGTCTGCGGGTGCTGGTGGGGCGGGACGAGTCGCTGTGCCACCTGCCCATGACGATCGCGCAGCAGCTTGGGTACTTCCGTGCCGAAGGGGTCGATGTCGAGTTCGTCGAGTCCGTGGACCGTACGATGTCGGTGCAGGCCTTGCGGCAGGGGCAGGTGGACGTGGTCTCCGGCAGCTACCTGCAGGTGGTGCGCGACATCGGGCGCGGCCTGCCGCTGCAGTCCTTCGTGCTTCACGGCCGTGCCCCGATGATCGCGATGGGGGTGTCGGCCCGGCAGATGCCGGCCTATCGTGGCCCGGATGACCTGCGTGGGCGCAACATCGGCGTGATGGCCACAGGCTCGCTCAGCCAGGTGCTTGCACAGACCATGTTGTCACGCGCCGGCCTGAAGCCGGCCGACGTGAAATGGGTGGGCGTGGGGCCGGCCGAGCGAGCGGCCCTGAGCATGCGCTCGGGCGAAGTGCAGGCGGTGAGTCACATCGATCCCACGATGACGCAGCTTGAACAGCGCGGCGAGGTCCGTCTGATTGCCGATGCCCGCACGCTGCGGGGTACCGCGGACATCTTTGGTGGCCCCATGCCCTCGACCTGTCTGTTTGCGCCGGCCGTGTTCGTCGACCGGCATCCTCAGACCTGTCAGGCCATGACCGATGCCGTCGTGCGTGCGCTGCGCTGGCTGCAGACGGCCGAACTGCCCGACATCATCAAGGTGGTACCCGACTCGCATACCAAGGGCGACCGGGCCTTGTACCTGGCATCGTTCTACCGGGTGAGGGAGTGCTATTCCCCCGACGGCATGCTGTCCGAAGAGGCCGTGCGCACGGCCTGGGATGTTGCCGCGCGCCTGGGCATGGTGCCTCAGCAGGGGCCTGATCACGCCGCGCAGGTGGCCCGCACCTACACCAATGCGCTGGTCGTGAAGGCCAAGGGCAAACCCAAGGCCCTGCGATTGAGCACCTGGCCGCCCAGTGCCTGAGCGGTGTCTCCTGGCCGCATGGCCCGGTGCCCGCTCACTGCTTGGCCACGCGGACCTTCGACGGCGTGTTGCGGGCGCCCTTGGCCGTGTCGGCGGGCTTGGTCGCACGTGACGCAGAGGCTGCCACTCGCTTGCCCGCGCTCTTGCTGCCCTTGTTGGCCGCAGCCGTCTTGCGCGTGGCCGCAGGCGCCTTCGCACGGACTTCCGTCTTGGCCGCGCTGCGGGCCACGGCGCGGGTGCTGCGGGCCGGCTGATAGATCACGATGCGCTGTCCGCGGGCAAAGGTGGCCCCGGCACCGACGCGGTTCCAGTCGGCCACTTGCGTGACACTGAGCTTGTAGCGACGCGCGATGCTGGCAACCGTGTCGCGCTTGCCCGCGCGCAGCACCACCCGGCGCAAGGGTGGCGCGTCGGGTGTCAGGGCGATGGTGGCGTTGTCAGCGATGTCCTCGGGCACGTCGCGGTGGTGCCGGTCGCCGTTGCGCGGCACGAGCAGGGTCGACCCGGCCTTGACCAGCATGCGCGGCGGGATCTTGTTGACTTCGCGCAGTTCGTCTTCGGCAACGCCGGCCTGCGCGGCAGCATCACGCGGGCTCATCGTGCGGGGGACCACCCAGGCCGTCCAGCTGGCCAGCGGGCCTTGATGGTCGGACAGGTTGCGCACGAAGTTGTTGGCGTTGTCGTAAGGCAGCAGGATGTGCGGCACGCCGGCCGCGAGGATCACCGGCTTGTTCATCTGCGGATTGAGCGCCCGGAATTCCTCCATCGGCAGGCCGGCGAGTCGCACGGCCAGTTCGACGTCGATGTCGCGCTGGATCGCCACCGTCAGGAAGTAAGGGTGATTCTCGATCGCCGGCAGGCTCAGGCCGTGGGCCTGAGGGTCGGCGATGATGTTCTCGACGGCCTGCAGCTTGGGGACGTAAAGCCGCGTCTCGGCCGGCATGCGCAGGCTCTGGTAGTCGGTCGGCAGGCCGGCCTTGCGGTTGCGTGCGATGGCCCGCTGCACACTGCCTTCACCCCAGTTGTAGGCGGCCAGGGCCAGATGCCAGTCGTCGAACATGTCGTGCAGCTTGCTCAGGTAGTCGAGCGCTGCACGGGTCGAGGCCAGCACGTCGCGTCGCTCGTCACGGAAGATGTTCTGCGTGAGGTCGAAGTGCTTGCCGGTCGACGGAATGAACTGCCACATGCCCGAGGCCTTGGCCGTGGACATCGCCTGCGGGTTGAACGCGCTTTCGATGAAGGGCAGCAGCGCCAGCTCGGTGGGCATGCCACGACGCTCGATCTCCTCGACGATGTAGTAGAGGTAGCGGCTGGAGCGAGCCGTCATGCGCTGCACATAGTCGGGTCGGCTGCCGTACCACTGCTCGCGGTCACGTACGAGGTCGCCTTCGAGGTCGGGAATGGCAAACCCCTTGCGGATGCGCACCCAGAGATCGCGCTCGGCCAGCGATTCGGGCAACTTGGGGTCCACCATCGCGGCCACCGGCGGCACGGGTGCCTCGTTTTCATCGGGCACGATCACCGCAGCCGGGGTGGCGGGGGCGGGTTCAGGGGGTGGGGGAGGCGGGGATGCGACCGGGGCGGGGGCGGTGGCAGGCGGCGCTGCGGGGGGCGGTGCGGTGGCGCAACCTGCCAGCACGATGGCAGCGAGTGCACCCGCCCACGCGCGGCGGAACAGAGTGGAGGTCATCGGAATTCGTTCTTCCATTGTCGAATGGCAGCAAAGACGTCGACCGGGTCGTCGCTTGCGGCGCCCTGTGCGCGTGCAGCGGCCACGACCTGCGGTTGACTGCAGCGCAGGAAGGGGTTGATCAGGAGTTCCTGAGCGATGGAGCTCGGCAGCGTCGGCAGGTCACGGGCACGCAAGGACTCGCACTGCGCGTGATAGCGCATCAGGTCCGGGTTGCCCGGCTCGACGGCCAGCGCGAACTTCAGGTTGCCCAGGGTGTATTCATGGGCGCAGCACACACGGGTGCGGCCCGGCAGTTCGCCCAGGCGCGACACTGACTGCAGCATCTGGGCGGGCGTGCCCTCGAACAGGCGACCGCAGCCGCCTGAAAAGAGCGTGTCGCCGCAGAACAGCACCGGCTCACCGCGCAGGTCCGGGCAGTAGTAGGCGATGTGCCCGCGGGTGTGGCCCGGCACGTCGATCACGTCGAAGTCCAGGCCGTTCCAGTGCACCGCACCGCCACCGCTCACCGCCGTGTGCGGGCCGGGGATGTCTTCGGTTGCGGGGGCATGCACGCTCCCGTGCAGGTGGTGTTGGAGTTCGGCCAGGCCGCCGACATGATCGCCGTGATGGTGGGTCACTAGAATGCCGGTCAACTTCAGCCTGTGCGCCTGGAGCGCCCGAATGACGGGCATTGCTTGACCCGGATCCACCACCAGTGCCTCGCGGCCGTCGTGGAGCATCCAGATGTAGTTGTCGGCGAAGGCGGGTAACGCGAGCAGTTCCATGACGCAAAACGGGCAAATTATAGGTTTGGATGAGTGGTTGCTCACAGCGCCGGGGCGGTATTTGTTGGCCTGGGAGCAGATGCAGCTCGACCACACCGTGAGCGACATCTTCGGATTTCATGCCGTGCAGCTGGGTCTTCCCCAGCTGGACGCACTGGCCTGCAACCGCATGCCGCATCGCTGGATCGCCCTCAGCGGCACCGAACGCATGGCCGGCGGCGACCCGCCGGACGGCCTGGTCCCGGCCGGACCTCGCACCCCCAAGGCCCTGCTGACCGACTTCGATGCGCTGCCGTTCGAGACCAGCAGCATGGACCTCGTCGTGCTGCCCCATTCGCTCGAACTCGCGACCGACCCTCATCAGACGCTGCGCGAGGTCGAGCGCGTGCTGGTGCCCGAAGGCCGGGTGGTGATCGTGGGGTTCAATCCGGCCAGCCTGTGGGGCCTGCACCAGAGCTGCACCCGCCTGGCCACGCGGATGGGCGTCGGGCGACTGTTCCTGCCGCGCACCGGTGATTTCATCGGCTACCGCCGGCTGCGCGACTGGTTGAGGCTGCTCAACTTCGAACTCGAGGGCACCCGGTTCGGTTGCTACCGGCCGGCCCTTCGCTCCGAGACCTGGCTGGAGAGGTTTCGATGGATGGAGCCAGCCGGAGACCGCTGGTGGCCAGTGTTCGGTGCGGTGTACTTCCTCGTGGCGGTGAAGCGGGTGCGTGGCATGCGCATCATCGGCCCGGCCTGGAAGCACCGGCAGACGGCCAAGGCGGCACCGGCCGTGGTGGCGCAGCGTGAGCGTGATGCGACGCCGGCCGCATGGCGGCGTGCCGCTGCCATGCATCACGACAAGCGCGAACTCGAAAGCACCGAGCAGGTCGGACCCTGAGGCGCAGGGCATGCTGCCCCCTCGCGCCGGCCACGCACGACGGCATGCACCGACGATTTCACAACACAAAGGAAACAATGACAGCACAAGGCAAGCCCACCATCCCCCGGCCCAAGGTGGTCATCTACACCGACGGCGCCTGCAAGGGCAACCCCGGTCCGGGCGGCTGGGGTGTGTGGATGCGTGCGGGCGAACACGAGAAAGAGCTCTGGGGCGGCGAGCGCAGCACCACCAACAACCGAATGGAGCTCACCGCGGTGATCGAGGCCCTGGCCAGCCTGAAGCGCACCTGCGAGGTCACCATCTACACCGACAGCGAATACGTCCGCAAGGGCATGACCGAGTGGATCCATGGCTGGAAGTCCCGCGGCTGGAAGACCGCCGATCGCAAGCCGGTCAAGAACGCCGAACTCTGGACCCGCCTGGATGCGTTGGCCGCACTGCACCATGTCGACTGGCGCTGGGTCAAAGGCCATGCCGGCGACCCCGGCAACGAGCGCGCCGATGCGCTGGCCAACCGCGGTGTCGATTCGGCGGGGTCTGCGTGACGCTTGACCGGTGGTCCGGGTCGGGCTTGCAGGCCTGGCAGTGCCGGGCGGGCGGGTTGCGCTTACATTCAGTACAACTCTGAAACGCTTCACCCCATGAAGAAACTGCATCTGACGGTGGCCGTGGTCGGCTTGATCCTGGCCAGCACCGCGGCCTACTGGTACCAGCATCGGTCCGCGGCGCCGGCGGGCAGCGAAGGCGCTGCCGCGGGCGCCGGACAGGGCCCGGCACCCGCGGGCCGAGCACCGGGCGGTGGTGGCCCGGGCGGGCCGGTGGCCGTGGAGGTGGGTCGTGTGCAGACCATGCCGCTGAACGAGGATGCGCAGGCCGTGGGGACAGTGCGCTCGCGCCAGGGCGTGGTGGTGCGCCCCGAGGTGTCGGGGCGCGTGGCAGCCCTGGGCTTTCGTGACGGGCAGCGAGTGCGCAAGGGCCAGTTGCTGGTGCAGCTCGACGACACCCTGCTGAAGGCGCAGCTCCAGCAGGCGCAGGCCCAGGTCAACATCGCGCTGGCCAATGACGCACGCAACCGTGAACTGCAGGCTCAGGGGTTCGTCAGCCAGGCCGCGGTCGACCAGACGTCCGCCAACCTCGAGGTGGCGCGCGCGCAACTGGCGCTGGCTCAGGCCCAGCTGGCGCGCATGCGCATCGTTGCGCCGTTCGACGGCACGACGGGCATCGGCCTGGTCAACGTCGGCGACTACGTCAAGGACGGCGCCGACCTGGTCAACCTGGAAGACCTGCGCACGGTCTATGTGGATTTCCGCCTGCCCGAGCGCTACCTGCCGCGCCTGAAGGTGGGGCAGGCTTCACAGGTCAGTCTGGATGCCTTGCCCGGGCAGCGATTTGCGGCCGAGGTGGTGGCCCTGGAGCCTCAGGTCGACGTGAATGGCCGCTCGGTGCTGGTGCGGGCCACGCTGGACAATCCGCAGGGCCTGCTGCGCCCCGGCATGTTCGCCCGTGTCGAGACGGTGCTGGCCACCCGCAGCGAGGCGCTGGTCGTGCCCGAGGAGGCACTGGTGCCGCAAGGGGGCAAGCAGTTCGTCATCAAGGTCGTGGACGGTGCGCCGCAGGCGGAAGGCCGAGCGGCACGGGTATCGCAGCGCAGCGAGGTCGAGATCGGCCTGCGCCGTGACGGCAAGGTCGAGATCCTGAAGGGCGTGGCGGCCGGCGACGTGGTCGTCACGGCAGGCCACCAGCGTGTGCAGCGTGACGGCTCGCCGTTGCGGGTGGTGGAGCTGGGCGCGGCACCGCGTGCGCGCGATGCATCCGCGCCGGCCGGGGCTGCCTCGGCGGCGTCGGGCGGTGCCACCGGCCCGCGGGTGGCCGCCAACCACGCTGCGGCCGGCCGCTGAGCGGCGGGCTTCCGATCCCTCTCAGATTCACGCGTTTCAAGGCGCCTCATCATGCAGCTCCCCGAGGTCTCGATCCGGCGGCCGGTGTTTGCCACCGTGCTGTCCCTGTTGCTGCTGCTGGTCGGCCTGGTGTCGTTCACCCGGCTGCAGGTGCGCGAATACCCGCGCATCGACGAACCGGTGGTCACGGTCTCGACCCGCCTGACCGGAGCCTCGGCCGAGGTGATCGAGTCGCAGGTGACCAAACCGCTCGAGGACTCGATCGCCGGCATCGACGGCGTGGAGATCATCACTTCGATCTCACGCCAGGAGCAAAGCCAGATCTCGGTACGCTTCAAGCTGAGCAAGAGCCCCGAGGACGCCGCCGCCGACGTGCGCGACCGTACCTCGCGTGTGCGGGGCCGGCTGCCCGATGCGGTCGACGAACCCATCATCGCCAAGGTCGAAGCGGACGCCTCACCGACCATCTGGCTGGCCTTCACCAGCGAAACCCTGGCGCCGCTGGAAGTGAGTGACCTGGCCAACCGGCTGGTCAAGCCCCGGCTGCAGACCGTGCCCGGCGTGGCTGACGTCCAGATCTATGGCGAGCGGAAGTACGCCATGCGCATCTGGGTCGACCCGGACAAGCTTGCCGCCTACCAGCTCACCACCCAGGACGTCGAGGACGCACTGCGGCGCCAGAACCTCGAAGTGCCGGCCGGGCGCATCGAAGGCCGGCAGCGGGAGTTCAATGTGACGGCGCAGACCGACCTGAGCACGGTGGCGCAGTTCAACGACGTGTCGGTGAAGGTGGTGAACGGCTACACCGTGCGTCTGCGGGATGTGGCCCGCATCGAGCAGGCTGCGCTGAGCGAGCGCACCAGCGTGCGCCTGAACGGTGTGCGTTCGGTGTCGCTGGGCGTGATCCGGCAGGCCACCGCCAACCCGCTGGAGGTGGCCGACGGCGTGCGCGGCATCCTGCCACGCATCCAGCAGGACCTGCCCGACGGTGTGCGGGTGCAGGTGGCCAACGACAACTCGGTGTTCATCGACCGCTCGATCAAGTCGGTCTTCGCCACTGTGGCCGAGGCGGTGGTGCTGGTGGCCCTGGTGGTGTTCGTGTTCCTGCGCACCGTCCGCGCGTCGATCATTCCGCTGGTGACGATTCCGGTGAGCCTGATCGGCGCCTTTGCCCTGATGGCAGCGGCCGGCTTCACGATCAACACGCTCACGCTGCTGGCGCTGGTGCTGGCCATCGGCCTGGTGGTCGACGACGCCATCGTGGTGCTCGAGAACATCTATCGTCACATCGAGGAGGGCATGACCCCGTTTGCGGCGGCGATCCGCGGCGCCCGCGAGATCGGCTTTGCCGTGGTGGCCATGACGCTCACGCTGGCGGCGGTCTATGCCCCGCTGGCCTTCACGCCGGGCCGCACCGGACGGCTGTTCGTCGAGTTCGCACTCACGCTGGCGGGCACGGTGATCGTCTCCGGTTTCGTGGCGCTGACGCTGTCGCCGATGCTGTGTTCCAAGCTGCTGCGGCACAACCCCAACCCGACACGTTTCGACAGCTGGATGGAGCGCCAGCTCACTCGCCTGAGCGACGGCTACGAGCGTGTGCTGGCCAGCACGCTGAAGGTGCGCTGGCTGGTGGTGCTGGTGATGCTCGGATGCGGGGGTGGCAGCTGGTGGCTGTTCCAGGGCATGAAGAGCGAACTGGCGCCGATGGAAGACCGGGGCACGGTGCTGATCAGCGTCAATGCGCCCGATGGTTCGACGCTTGCGTACACCGAAAAGTACATGCGCGAGATCGAGCGGCTGGGGCGGGACATTCCCGAGTTCGACCGGGTGTTCGTGGTGGCGGGCAACCCGACGGTGTCGCAAGGCATCTCGTTCCTGCGTGCGGTGGACTGGACCGAACGCGAGCGCTCGACCCAGCAACTGGCCCGCGTGCTGCAGCCGCAGATCAGCAGCCTGCCTGGCGTCAACGCCTTCCCGATCACGCCGCCGTCGCTCGGGCAGGGCTTCCGCGAGCGCTCGGTGAACTACGTGATCCTCACGTCGGACAGCTACAGCAACCTGTCCGAGGTGGCGCAGAAGATGCTGGCCGAGATGAATCGTCATGGCGGTTTTGTCCAGCCCGATTCCGATCTGCGGCTCAACAAGCCCGAGATCTTCATCCAGGTCGACCGCGAGCGTGCGGCCGATGCGGGCGTGGCGGTCGACCAGGTGGCCCGCACGATCGAGACCATGCTGGGTGGCCGCCAGGTCACCCGCTACAAGCGCGACGCCGAGCAGTACGACGTGGTCGTGCAGACCGAAGCCGCCGGACGCAGCACGCCCGATGCGATCGAGCGCCTGTTCGTGCGGGGGCGTGACGGCGCGATGATTCCGCTGTCGTCGCTGGTCAAAGTGACTGAAGCGGTGTCACCGCGTGAGCTGAACCACTTCAACCAGCGCCGCTCGGTGACGATCACGGCCAACCTCAACCCTGACTTTTCGCTCGGCGAGGCGCTGCAGTTCATGGATGCGACTGCCGAGAAGATCCTGCCGCCGGGCTACACCACCGAGCTCAACGGGGTATCGCGCGAGTTCCGCTCGTCCAGCGGGGCGCTCGGCCTGGTGTTCGTGCTGGCGCTGCTGTTCATCTTCCTGGTGCTGGCGGCGCAGTTCGAGAGTTTTGTCGACCCCTTCGTGATCCTGCTGTCGGTGCCGCTGTCGATGGTGGGCGCGCTGCTGGCGCTCAAGCTGGCTGGGGGCACGCTCAACGTGTATTCGCAGATTGGCCTCATCACGCTGGTGGGCCTGATCACCAAACACGGCATCCTGATCGTCGAGTTCGCCAACCAGCAGCGCCAGCAGGGGCTGGACGTGATGCAGGCCGTCACCCATGCTGCGGCGCTGCGCCTGCGCCCCATCCTGATGACCACCGGTGCGATGGTGCTCGGCGCGTTGCCGCTGGCCCTGGCCAGCGGTGCGGGCGCCGAAAGCCGTCAGCAGATCGGCTGGGTGATCGTGGGCGGCATGTCGCTGGGCACCCTGTTGACGATCTTTGTCGTGCCCACGATGTACACGCTCTTCGCGCGCAGCAGCACGCCAGGGCCGATCACCACACCGACCGACGAGCCGGCGGCGGCGCACTCGCACTGAGCAAGGGGCAGCCCGGTACTTCGATTCAGCAGATCACCGTGCGACCGATTCCACCGGCCGGACGTGCATCAGATCAGCGCGCCGGCCAAGGCTACCGTGTGGCGCATTCTCGATGCGCGCGCGGTTTCCATCCACACGGGCAGCGTGGTCGAGAAGCCCGGCGTGCAAGCGCTGAGCACGACCGCCCCGGACCTGCATACCGGCGAAATCATCGCCAATGCGGACTTGCGTGATCGAAGCGTCGAATTCATCGCCCAGCTTCGCTGCCTCGACGACCACGACCCGGACGCTGCCGTCAATCGCGTCGTGCCGGACAACCACACGGTGCACATCTCCGGAGATGCCCTGGCGCACCAGGCCAGTCGCCCATGACGATTCAAGTACGTCCACACCCCACGGCACGGGTCGTGGCTGAGCCTGTTGGAGTCCGTGTGCTCCAGGGCGGCACGCTCACTCCTGCGTCACATCTGAGTCGCATCGCTCGATGAACTCCCAGCCCGTTCGATTCCAGGGGAAGAGTCTGGATTTCCAGATGACCTGACCACAACGCTTCTGGAGAAGCCAGGTCCTAACCTCGTACGGCATTCTTGAAGGCTGCCGACAACGTGATCAGCGCCTCGCATGCATTGCTGTCCTTCACTCTCGTGTGCAGCAGGACCGGCAAGCGCGGGAGCGGAGGAAGCCCGAGCCTCGGGCCGACGTCCACTGCGCCAAATGGCAACATGCGTGGAGCCAATGCGGCAACGCCGAGCCCCGCCATCACGGCTGCAACGACCGCTGCAACGCCGCCACCCACGAAGATTTCCTCCCACGGTACGCCTGCCTCATCGAGCAAGCGCTCGGTCAACATGCGCACTCCACACGGCCTGGCCAGTGTGGCGATCGGCAAGGGCTCGCCGGCGCGGTGCTGCCAGCCTGGCGCTGCGAACCAGCCGAAGTCTTCTTCGATCAGAACTTCCCCATCGCTGCGCCCGGCATGCAGGCGCACGATCACCGTGTCGAGTTCGCGCCGGTCGAAGCTGTGAAGCAGGTCGCCCGAGGAGCCGATTCGCAGATCGATCAACAGCCGCGGGTCTCGTGCGTTCATGCGGGAGATCAGCGCAGGAAGCTCTGGCCCTGCAACATGCTCGCTGATCCCGATGGTCAGTCGCTTCCTCGCTTCGGCGAACGCAGCGAGCGCCCGATCATGCACCTCGATGAGTTCGCGGGCGTGTGCCAGGAAGGTCGCGCCGCGTGCAGACAGTTCCACGCGGCGGGGTGTCCGTTCGACGAGCCGGAAGCCGAGCCTGTCCTCGAGCCGCTTCAGCTTCAAGCTGACGGCGGCTTGTGTGGTCTGAAGGGCTTCAGCCGCACGCGTGAAGCTGCTGAAGTCGGCGATCAGGATGAAAGCCTGAACTGCATCCAGATCGAGAGGTCGGTTTGTCATTTCAGATGATTATTACTGAAATGAGCTTGGATGGATTGTGCAAATGATTCAGGGAGCCTAACGTCCAGCCATCACAGAACGGAAAGGAACCCCGACATGAATGCGATCGATGAGCTGATCGAGGCGATCCAGAAGTACTTCGACCTCATACACGACTGCAACGTCGCCCACTTCGCTGAGGTGTTCAGCCCGACTGCGCAGCTTCACGGATACCGCGGCGGAAAAATGGTGTGCTGGTCGGCAGCTGAATACAAGGAGGAGCTCAAGGCGCGGCAATCACCGCTTTCACAAGGCTCGCCGCGTCAAGACAGCGTTCTTTTCATCGACGTCGCCTCAGCGAGCCACGCGTTGGCCAAGGTCGAGGTGCGCGTCCATGCCAGCGTCTACCAGGACTATCTCACCTATCACAAGGTCGACGGCCGCTGGGTCATCACAGCCAAGGGCTATCACCTGATGCGCACCGTTTGATCGGCGGGCCGGCCGCAGTCGAGAAGCGCGGTGTCATCGAACCCTTCCTCGCTGGCCCCGCTTGAGCGCAACGTGGGTGATCGGCAATCGATCTGCCGCTACGGCTCACACCGGACTTGAAGCCGTTGGTTGCCTGAGTGCCATGCCAGACTCCACAAGGAGTTGCCGGCGCAGCATGGTGCGCCGGCACCAGCATGCAGGTTCATGTTCCGCTGGAGCGAAGAGCTACACCAGCGCGTCGAACGGAATCACGTCGACCCAGTCGCCTGCCGCAACGTCGCGCTGGTCGTGGTGCAGCACCACCAGGCCATTGGCCTCGGACATCGAGCGCAGGATGCCCGAGCCTTGCGAACCGGTGATCTCGACCTGCCAGCCCTCGGTGCCGGCGCGCACGATGCCGCGCTGGTACTCGGTGCGCCCGGGCTTCTTGCGCAGGGCGGTTGTGGTGCGGGCCCGCAGCCACGGCATGGGCAGGCTCATGTCGGCGCCGCTCATGGCCAGCAGCGCATCGCGCACGAAGGCATAGAACGTGACCATCACCGCCACCGGGTTGCCGGGCAGGCCGAACAGGACGGCCTGCCGCCCGCCGCTTTCGATGCGGCCGAAGGCCATCGGGCGCCCCGGGCGCATGGCGATGCGCCAGAAGGCGACCTCGCCGAGGCGGGCCATCATCTGTTTCGTGAAGTCGGCCTCACCGACACTCACCCCGCCGGAGGTGATGATCGCGTCTGCGCTCTCGGCGGCCTGGCGGAAGGCGGCTTCCAGTGCTTCCGGCTCGTCGCGCACGACGCCCAGGTCAAGCACCTCCACCCCCAGGCGCTGCAGCATGCCGTAGATCGTGTACCGGTTGCTGTCGTAGACGCAGCCGGCATCCAGCGGCTCGCCGATCGAGCGGAGTTCGTCGCCGGTTGAAAAGAACGCCACGCGCAGTCGGCGCCACACCGCCACCTCGGCCCGGCCCAGTGAGGCCAGCAGGCCGAGGTCGGCGGGACGCACGATGCGCCCGCGGCGCTGCGCAGGTTCGCCGCAGCGCAGGTCTTCACCCTTGAAGCGCCGGTTGTCGCCAGCGCGCACCACACCTGCCGGCACGATGCAGTCGTCACCGTCGAGGCTCACGAACTCCTGGGGGACGACCGTGTCCAGACCCGGGGGCATCACCGCACCGGTCATGATGCGCAGGCAGGCGCCGGGCGGGACGTCACCCGGCTGGCCTTGCCCGGCCAGGCCGGTGCCCACCACGCGCAGGCGGGTCGGCCCGTCCGTGTGCAGGTCGGCGCCACGCAGGGCGTATCCGTCCATCGCGGAGTTGTCGTGCGAGGGCACGTCGATCGGCGAGATCACGTCTTCAGCCAGGACCCGGCCCAGCGCGGCACGCAGGGCCAGTTTTTCCACGGCCTGCACGCGTGGCACGAAGCGGTCGATGAACTCGCGGGCCTGGGCGACCGGCAGGGCAGAGGGGTCGTAACCGCTGACGCACGAGGCGATCTGTTCAAGCGTGGGCATGGTGCTGGCGTGGCGTGAAGGCGGGCAGATGAAGGTGCGGGCGGGGGCGATGGGGGTGGCGCACAGCCGTCACAGCATCAGCAGCATGTGGGCCTTATCGAAGTAGCGCACCTTGCGCCCCTGTTCCAGGCGAATGGCCTTGGGCAGCACGCCATAGACCTTGAAGCCGGCGGCCTCGTAAAGCCCCACGGCGCGTTCGTTCGACGCGGTGACGGTCAGGGTGAGCATCTCCAGGCCGCTCGCCTGGCGCGCCTGGGCAATGCAGGCCGCCAGCAACTGCCGGCCGATGCCGCGGCGGCTGTGGCGTTCGCGGACATACATGCCGACGATGTTGGCGCGGTGGCGCAGCTTGGGCTTGAACTCGCGCTCGCATGACACACTGCCGGCCAGTTCATTGCCGACCCAGGCGCCGATCAGGAAGGTGCCACCCAGCGGCTCGCTCAGGCCCAGGCGGCCCAGGTAGCTCTCGGGGGAGCGCACACGTTCGGTGCTGGGGTCCGACGTGAACGACTCGGGGTGTCGTTCGAGCGCCTCGTCGCGCAGGTCCTTGTAGCAGGAAAGGTCTTCGGGGCGCAGGCGCCGCACGATGGTCCCGTCGGCTTCAGACATGGCGCTGCTCGATGCTGCGAAGTTCGTCCAGCGTGTTGGCATTGAAGAAAGCAGACTCATCGTCGAAATTCACCTCCACCGTGCGATGCAGGGCGGTCCACAGATCGATCTTGCGACCGCCCGATTGCGTGAAGCGCACCAGGCTGTCGAGCAGCGAAGCCTTCATCAGCGTGAAGACCGGCTGCACCTGGTCCCCGGTGCGTGCCATGGCCACCTCGGCGTCAGCTGCCTCCAGGGCGTGCGCGAGGCGCTCGACCAGGTCCTGCGGGAACAGCGGGCTGTCGCAGGGCACGGTCACCATGAAGGCCGTCTCGCAGCGTTCCAGTCCGGCCAGAAAGCCGGCCAGCGGGCCGGCGAAGTCAGGCAGGGCGTCGGGCCACACGGGGACACCGAAGGACTCGTAGGCTGCCAGGTTGCGATTGGCGTTGATCATCAGCTGCCCCACCTGGGGCGCCAGGCGCATCACGGCGTGCAGGGCCATCGGCATGCCCTGGTAGTTCTGCAGCCCCTTGTCCACGCCGCCCATGCGGCTGCCGCGTCCGCCGGCGAGGATCAGGCCAGTGATGTCGTCTCGGTTCATGGGCATTCGGCTCGGTTTCGACGCGCGGGCATCAGCCACCGATGTAGTGCATCTCGATGCGCCGCGCGCCGTCGGACGACACGGCGTCGGGGGGCATCGAGGCGCGAAGTTCGGAATAGCGATCGTCGCGGCCTTGCCAGACCTGGCCGACGGCCGCGGCGATCTGGTCGTCGCTGTAGTTGCCGCGCAGCAGGGTGCGCAGGTCATGACCCTGGTTGGCAAACAGGCACAGGAAGAGCTTGCCTTCGGTCGACAGGCGCGCACGATTGCAGTCGCGGCAGAAGGCCTGCGTGACGCTGGAGATCACACCGATCTCGCCGCCGCCATCCCGATAGCGCCAGCGTTCGGCGGTTTCTCCGGGGGCGCTGGCCTCCAGGGGTTCGAGCGGATGGTGGACACCGATGCGTTCGATCACCTCGGCCGAGGGCAGCACTTCGTCCATGCGCCAGCCGTTGGTCGCGCCGACGTCCATGTACTCGATGAAGCGCAGCACCACACCGCTGTGGCGAAAGTGGCGGGCCATCGGCAGGATCTCGTGGTCGTTGGTGCCCCGCTTGACGACCATGTTCACCTTGATCGGACCCAGTCCCACCCGCTCGGCGGCCTCCAGGCCTTCGAGGACCGCGTGCACCGGAAAGTCCGCGTCGTTCATGCGGCGAAACAGCGTGTCGTCCAGGGCGTCCAGGCTGACCGTCACGCGCTGCAGGCCGGCGTCCTTCAGTGCCTGGGCCTTGCGGGCCAGCACCGAACCGTTGGTCGTGAGCGTGAGGTCCAGCGGCTTGTCTTCGAGCGTGCGCAGGCCGGCGAGCATGCCGACCAGACGTTCGAGGTCCTTGCGCAGCAGCGGCTCGCCACCGGTCAGGCGGATCTTCTGCACGCCGTGCGCGATGAAGATCTTCGCCACCCGGGCCAGTTCCTCGAAGCTCAGCAACGAGGCATGCGGCAGGAAGTTGTAGTGCTTGTCGAAGACTTCCTTGGGCATGCAGTAACTGCAGCGGAAGTTGCACCGGTCAGTGACGGAGATCCGCAGGTCGCGCAGCGGTCGGCCACGCGTGTCGGTCAGCAGACCGTCGGGCGCCTGCCAGGTGTCGGGCACCTTGGGTACCGCGGACGCGTAGCGGTGGTCCGCCAGGGGAATGACTTTTTCGGCCATGGGCCCGATTGTGCCCCCAAGCGAAGCAGCCCTGGCAGCGTCGGGGCCGCTGCCTGGTGCCATGCCGACGATCCGTGCGACATCCGGCCGCCGGCGGCAGCGCCGGTGTCCTGGCGCTCAGTGGCGGTTGGACTCGAAATAGGCGTCGCGCGGCGTGGCGGACGGCGCGCGGGTGCGCACGGGCTCGGCCGTGCCGAGCAGGGCGGCGGGTGCCGCGGTGCGCACATCGCCCTTGCCGGCCGTTGACCCAGCCTGGACCAGCGCGCCCGGCCGACGTGCGCCGGTGAAGCGTTTGGTCCAGTAGGACACGCGCATGTCTTCGACTCGCACCGATGCGCCCGAGCGCGGCGAGTGGATGAACTTGCCGTCACCCACATAGATGCCCACATGCGAGAAGGTGCGCCGCAAGGTATTGAAGAACACAAGGTCGCCGGGCTTCAGTTCTTCGCGTGCCACATGGATGAACCCGGGGGCACTGGCCTGGTCGTCGGCCCGGCGCGGCAGCACCAGGCCCAGGCTCATCTCGAAGATGTGGCGGGTGAAGCCGCTGCAGTCGAAACCTTCCTCTGCCGAGTTGCCGCCACGGCGGTAGGGCACACCCAGGAAGTTCATGGCCGTCATGACCATGTCGGACGCCTTGTCGCGCACCTGGTCCATCAGGCCGCGCTCGGCGAGGGCGGCGCCCAGCACGTCAGATTCACCCGCCGCGGGCGCATGCGGCGCAGCAGGTGTCTCCAGCAGGCCCCGTTCAGCCAGGAACCGCGAGACAGCGTCGGCCTGGGCGTCCGGTGCGGCCTGGGTGGGGGGCGACCAGGCGACCAGACAGGCGCCTGTCAGCACCCCGACACGCGCCAGTGCGGGCCAGGCGGCCACCCAGCGGCGCAGCGCGACACCGCGCACAGGCGCAGGTCGGTGCGTGTCCGACAGGGGGGAGGGCGCGGGTCCGACAGACATGGCCGCGACCTTAGACGAGCCAGGCGCTCGCGTCAACCGTAAAAACACAAGCATGACAAGAACTTAGGCCGCATTTCTCGAATCGGCCAAAGGGCTCCGCTGATGGAGCCCGGGTTGCCACGCATGACGGGCCGGCGCGCAGCAGTCCACCATCTCGCTCAAGCGTCAGACCGCTGTCAGGCCGCGGGCCTTCAATGCCGAGCGGTTGCTGCCCATGAACATGGCCACGGATCGCACGAGCATGCCGATGGCCCAACGAGGAGACAAGGCATGGATTTCGAATCCTTCTATCGGCGTTCCATCGATGATAGGGATGCATTCTGGACCGAGCAGGCCGCGCTGATCGACTGGCATCGCGCGCCGACCCGGATCTGCGACTACTCGAACCCGCCCTTTGCCCGCTGGTATGCCGATGGGCTGACCAATCTGTGCCACAACGCCGTGGATCGCCATCTGGCACAGCGTGCCGGGCAGGCCGCCCTGATCCACGTATCGACTGAAACCGGCACCGAGGTCACCTACTCGTTTGCCGAACTGCATGCCGAAGTGCAGCGCATGGCGGCGGTGCTGCTGTCGCTGGGCGTCGGCAAGGGCGATCGGGTGCTGATCTACATGCCGATGATTCCGCAGGCCGTGTTCGCGATGCTGGCGTGTGCGCGCATCGGTGCCATCCACAGCGTGGTGTTCGGCGGTTTTGCAAGCGTGAGCCTGGCCAGCCGAATCGATGACGCCACGCCACGGGTCATCGTCAGTGCCGATGCGGGCAGCCGCGGCGGCAAGGTGGTGCCGTACAAGCCCCTGCTCGACGAGGCGATCCGGCTGGCCACGCACCAGCCGGCGCACGTCCTGATGGTCGACCGCGGGCTGGCGCCGATGGAGCGCGTGGACGTCCGCGACGTCGACTATGCCGCGGCCCGGGCGGCCCACCTGGACACACCCGTGCCTTGCGAATGGGTGGAGGCCACCCATCCCAGCTACACGCTCTACACCAGCGGCACCACCGGCAAGCCCAAGGGCGTGCAGCGCGACACCGGCGGCTACGCGGTCGCGCTGGCGGCGAGCATGAAGTACATCTTCTGCGGCGAAGCCGGGGAAACCTACTTCTCCACCAGCGACATCGGCTGGGTGGTGGGTCACAGCTACATCGTCTACGGCCCGCTGATTGCCGGCATGGCCACCATCCTGTATGAAGGGTTGCCGGTGGTGAACCGCGACGGCGTGTCCGACGCCGGCGTGTGGTGGAGTCTGGTCGAGAAATACAAGGTCAGCGTGATGTTCAGTGCGCCCACCGCCGTGCGGGTGCTGAAGAAGTACGACACCGCGTTTCTGACGCGGCACGACCTGTCGAGCCTCAAGGCGCTGTTCCTGGCCGGCGAACCGCTGGACGAACCCACGGCGCAGTGGATCGCGCAAGGGTTGGGCAAGCCCATCATCGACAACTACTGGCAGACCGAAACCGGCTGGCCCATCCTCACTGTGGCCAACGGTGTGGAGCGCCGGCCCAGCAAGTTCGGCTCGCCGGGGGTGCCGATGTATGGCTACAACGTCAAGCTGCTGCATGAGGCCACCGGCGAAGAACTCACCGGGCCGAACCAGAAGGGGGTGTTGGCCATCGAGGGCCCGCTGCCGCCCGGGTGCATGCAGACGGTCTGGCGTGACGACGCACGTTTTGTCAACACCTACTGGAGCAGCTTCCCTGACCGCATGGCCTACAGCACCTTCGACTGGGGCATCCGCGACGAGGAAGGCTACTACTTCATCCTCGGCCGCACGGATGACGTGATCAACGTGGCGGGCCACCGCCTGGGTACGCGCGAGATCGAGGAAAGCATCTCCAGCCACCCGGGCGTGGCCGAGGTCGCAGTGGTGGGCGTTGCCGATGCGCTGAAGGGCCAGGTGGCGGTGGCGTTTGCCGTGCTGAAGGATGCCTCTGCGGCGGCCACACCGGAGGGCGCCCGCCGGCTGGAGGGCGAGGTGATGAAGCGCGTGGATGAACAACTGGGCGCCGTCGCGCGGCCGGCGCGAGTGATGTTCGTCACGGTGCTGCCCAAGACGCGCTCGGGCAAGCTGCTGCGCCGGGCCATCCAGGCCGTGTGCGAGCAGCGCGATCCCGGTGACCTCACGACGATCGAGGATCCCGGCGCGCTTCAGCAGATCCGCGACCTGATGACGCCGAGCTGAGGCCCGGGGGCGACGAAGGGGCGGCACGGCGGCAAATGCCG
Source organism: uncultured Comamonadaceae bacterium (assembly GCA_946482595.1). The sequence goes on along the minus strand of CAMLSD010000004.1, from coordinate 32,384 downwards.
TTGAGAATTGTTCAGGCTTCGCCCCAAACCGCCATATTTCTCACAGTCATGTGGACGGTGAGCGACATTCGCCATCAAGAATGGCGGCAGTCTGCCGAAGACCCGATGAGCTGGTTACATTTGCGTGACCAATGCCGTCAGGGATGAAAAACAGCCTACCGCCCCTTTTTGTTGAAGTCAGCCAGCTCAGGATCGGCATGCATGTCCATCTTGATGTGGGCTGGATGGGGCATCCCTTTGCGCTGAACAGTTTCAAGATCACCGCCGAGGAACAGATCGCCACCATTCGCGGCCTGGGCCTGGAGCGTGTGCGCTGGGATCCGGAACGCAGCGATCCGGGTGTGCTGGTGGCCTTGCGCCCGGACACCGTCCAGGCGCCGGGCGTGGCGCCGTCCACCGTTGGCGAGGCACTGGCCGCGCAGCAGGAAGAAGTGCGGCGGCGCCGGCGCGAACTGCTGGCTGAGCAGCAGGCTTCCTTGAACTGCTGCGAGCGAGAGTTCACGCAGGCCACGCGCTCGTTCAAGCAGCTTGTGGAACTGGCGCATGGCCAGCCCATCACGGCTCGCCAGCGTTCGGAACAGCTGGTGCAGGGCTTCCTGAGCCAGGTCGAGGGGGTGCATGACACCTGCATCCGTCTGCTCACCGAAGTCTCCGGCGACCGCGCCTCGACCCACAGTCTGAACGTCACCGTGATCTCGATGCTGCTGGGCCGCGCCACGGGCGTGCAGGGCGAGGCCCTGCAGGCGCTGGGGGTGGGTGCGCTGCTGCACGACATCGGCAAGATCGACCTGCCCGACCGCGTGCGCTGGAAGGACGAGCACTTCACCGTCGCCGAGCTGCAGTTCTACCAGGAGCATGTGCCGCACGGACTGAGTCTGGCGCGCAAGATGCAGCTGGCACCGGCGGTGACCGCCATCATTGCGCAGCACCATGAACATGCCGACGGCAGCGGCTTTCCGGGCCGGCTGGCGGGCGATCGCATCGACCTGGGCGCACGCATCGTGGCGCTGGTCAATCGCTATGACAACCTGTGCAACCCGCACAACCCGGCGCGGGCGCTGACACCGCACGAGGCCCTGTCGCTGATGTTCGCGCAGATGAAGGCGCGCTTCGATGCGGCCATCCTGAGCGCCTTCATCAAGATGATGGGTGTCTATCCACCGGGCTCGGTCGTGCAGCTGACCGACGACCGGCATGCGCTGGTCGTGTCGGTCAACTCGGCCCGCCCGCTCAAGCCACGGGTGGTGGTGCACGATCCCAAGGTGCCACGCGACGAAGCGCTGATCCTGGACCTGGAAGGCGAGGTCACACTGGGCATTCGTCGCAGCCTCAAGCCGCAGCAGCTGCCCAAGGCATCGCTCGACTACCTGTCACCGCGCCAGCGCATCTGCTACTTTTTCGAGCGTGCACGCGAGGCGGCGCCGATCGAAGACGGGAAGGTGGCATGAAGGCCACGGTGCAGACCATGCTGCAGCCGTTCATCGACGGCATGCTCGAAGCCGTGTGGATGGTCGATCCGATCGAGCTGCGGGTCGTGGCCGCCAATGCCGCGGCGCACACGCTGATGGGGCTGGAGGCCGGTTCGCTGGTCGGGCGCCCTGCGATCGAGCTGGCGGCCACGCCCGAGGACCTGGTCTTCTGGGAGGACGTGGCGGCCGGCCTGTCCGATCGCATCTTCTCGCACACGCTGGTGGCGCGCCCGGACGGCAGTGTCGTGCCCGTAGAGCGGCGGGTCAGCCTGGTGCGACTGGAGCCGGGACGTTCGGTGTTTGTCGTGGGCATGCGCGATCGCAGCGATCAGCAGCGTGCCGAAGACGAGCTGGAGACGCTGGTCGGCGAGTTGCGCGCCACGCTCGAATCGACCGCCGACGGCATCCTGGCGGTGGACCTGAACGGCCACATCCGCGGCTACAACCACCGCTTCGCCGAGCTGTGGAACCTCACCGAACCGCTGATGACGCGGCGCGACGACCAGGCGGTGTTCGCCTGGATGGAACACAGCGTCGTCGATGCGCAAGCCTATGCCGACCGCCTGTCACTGATCGGGCGGTCGCCGCTGATGGAGGCCACCGACACCCTGGTGCTGCGCTCGGGGCGGGTGCTGGAGCGGCTCACGTTGCCACAGTACAGCCGTGGGCGCCCCACGGGGCGGGTGTATTCGTTTCGCGACATCACGCAGCGCCTGGCTGCCGAATCTCGCCTGCAGCTGGCGGCCAAGGTGTTCGACTCGAGCCTGGATGCGATCTTCGTGACCGATGCGCAACGCAGGATCGTCGCGGCCAATCCCAGCTGCGAGCGGCTGACCGGCCATGTGCGCCAGGACATCGTGGGCAAGCACATGGGCGACCTGCTGCAGGATCCCGAGGACCCCGGCGCCATCGACCTGCTGGCCGAACGGCTCGATGCCGTGGGCTACTGGGAGGGCGAGCTGTGGCACCAGCACCGGCAAGGCCAGGGCGGCCCGTGCCAGGTGTCCCTCGTGCGGCTGATGGACGATTCCGGCTGCACGACACACTGCATCGGCTTCGTCAAGGACCTCACGGACAAGCTGGCGGCCAAGCGCCGCATTGAAGAGCTGGCCTACACCGACTCGCTGACCGGCTTGCCCAATCGCCTGGTGCTCAGCGAGCGCGTGGAATTTGCGTTGGCCCTGGCGCGTCGTGACCAGGGGCCGTTTGCGATCCTGTTCGTCGACCTTGACCGCTTCAAGCAGATCAACGATTCGCTGGGTCACCTGTTCGGTGACCGTGTGCTGGTCGAGGTGGCCGAGCGCATCAAGGGCTGCATGCGCGAGGTCGACACCGTGGCACGCCTGGGCGGCGACGAGTTCGTGCTGCTGGTGCATCAGGCCGATGCGCGTGGCGCCGAGGCCGCGGCGCGACGTGTGCTCGAGGCGCTGGCCGTGCCGTTTCGCATCGATGACATGAGCTTCTCGATCACCTGCAGTGTGGGCATTGCGCTCTACCCGAACGACGGCACCACGCTCAATGACCTGATCAAGAACGCCGATGCGGCGATGTACCGCGTGAAGGAACGCGGTCGTGCGAGCTTCCGCTTCTACCAGCCGCAGATGAACGTCGACCTGCTGTCGCGCATGAAGATCGATCATGCGATGCGCCAGGCGCTGACCAACGAGCAGTTCCGACTGCACTACCAGCCCCAGGTCGACCTGAAGACGTCGACCGTCATTGCGGCCGAAGCCCTGATCCGCTGGCGTGACGACGACCTGGGCGACGTGTCGCCCGGGCAGTTCATTCCGGTGGCCGAAGAAAGCGGATTCATCGTGGCCCTGGGCGACTGGGTGCTGGGCGAGGCGGTGCGCCAGGCAGCGATGTGGCAGCAGCAGGGTCGCGCGATGACGGTGTCGGTCAACGTCTCGGCGCTGCAGTTCCAGCAAGCCGATTTTGTCGAGCGTGTGGCGCAGGCGGTGTCCTCAGCCGGCCTCAGACCCGAACTGCTGGAGCTGGAGCTGACCGAGACCATCCTGGTCAAGGATGCCGACGAGGCCCTGTCCCGCCTGCAGGCCTTGTCTGCCCTGGGCGTGCGCCTGGCGATCGACGACTTCGGCACGGGCTACTCCAGCCTGGGCTACCTGAAGCGCTTTCCGATCGAAAAGCTCAAGATCGACCGCTCCTTCATCAACGGCCTGCCAGGCGACGAAAGCGATGCCGCGATCGTGCGCGCCATCATCCACATGGCCCGGGCCCTGCACCTGCGGGTGATCGCCGAAGGGGTCGAGACCGACCTGCAGCGTCAGTTCCTGGCCAGCGCCGGGTGCGACGAGGTGCAGGGCTTCCTGTACTCGCCGGCCGTGCCTGCCGACCAGTTCGAAGACTGGCTCGCCGCACCCCCCCAGCACGAGCCGGTGGTTCAGTCCGGCAAGTAGCCGGGCCGCATCCGGGCCGAGGCGGCTCGAAGCCGGGTTCAGCTTGCTGCACTGCAATTCAGGGTAAGTCCGCTACCCATCGGGTCTGTGCTGGATCAATATATAAGCAATTGCTTATTCAGTGATGTAGCCATGACCGGACTCATCTCGTCGCCCCCCGAAACCAGCAGCCAGCGCGTGTTCGAACTGGCCGCCGAGCTGTTCAGCGTGCTGGCCACGCCGATGCGCCTGCGTGTGTTGAGCGCACTGTGCAACGAGGAAAAGTCGGTCTCCCAGCTGCTCGAGGAGATCGACAGCACCCAGCCCAACCTGTCCCAGCACCTGAACGTGCTGTATCGCAGCGGCATCCTGGCGCGCCGCAAGGTGGGCAACCAGGTGTTCTACCGCGTGCAGAGCGAAAAGGCGGTGGCCCTGTGCCGCACCGTGTGCACCCAGGTGGCCATCGAACTGGACGACCCAGGGCAGACGCCGGCGCATGAGCGGCTGGTCGGGCGGGTGCTGTGATGGACACGAACGGCATCCGCCCCGGCACGCTGCGTCGTGCGCCGGAGGGGTTTCTGAGCGCCGAGCAGCTGGCGCAGGTCAAGTCGGGCCGGCGAGGTTTCTTGCGCAGTGCACTGGCGGCCGCCAGTGCTGCTGTGGGCGGCGCGGCCGCGGCCGCAAGCCCGCCGCAGGCCGCGCAGGGCGACCCGAACATCCTTCAACTGCCCGAACACACCGTGGGGCTGGGCCAGGCCGTGGCAGCACGAGGTTACGGCGTGCCGTCCCGCTACGAGGGCAATCTGCAGCGCCGCGAAAGCCCGGGGCTGACCCGCGTCAGCCAAGCCAGCGTGAGCTTCTGCCCGCTGCAGGGGCTGTTCGGCATCATCACGCCGAGCGGGCTGCACTTCGAGCGTCACCACCAGGGCTGGTGGGACATCGACCCCTCGCGCCATCGCTTCATGATCAACGGCTCCGACGAGAAGATGCTCAAGCGGCCGATGGTCTTCACGATGGACGAGCTGATGCGCCTGCCCAGCGTGAGCCGCATGCACTTCATCGAGTGCGGCGCCAACACCGGCATGGAGTGGGGCAACGTGGCCGTGCCCACGGTGCAGTACACGCACGGCATGATCAGCTGCAGCGAATTCACCGGTGTGCCCTTGCGCACGCTGCTCGAGATGTGCGGCGCCGACTTCAAGCGCGGACGCTTCGTGCTGGCCGAGGGTGGTGACGGCTCGAGCATGACGCGCACCATTCCGATGGACCTGGTGATGAGCGGCGAGGTGCTGGTGGCCTATGGACAGAACGGCGAAATGCTGCGCCCGGAAAACGGCTACCCGCTGCGGCTGGTGGTGCCCGGCGTTCAGGGCGTGAGCTGGATCAAGTACCTGCGGCGCGTCGAGCTCGGTGACCAGCCGTACGCCACCAAGGACGAGACGGTGCACTACGTCGACCTGCTGCCTGACGGCCTGCACCGCCAGTACACCTCGATCCAGGAGTGCAAGAGTGTCGTGACCACACCGTCGGGCGGCCAGGTGCTGCTGGACCGCGGCTTCTACAACATCAGCGGCCTGGCCTGGAGCGGGCGTGGCCGCATCAAGCGGGTGGACGTGAGCGTCGATGGCGGTCGCAACTGGCGTGCGGCCCGGCTGGAAACGCCGGTGCTGTCCAAGTGCCTGACCCGCTTCAATCTCGACTGGGTCTGGGACGGCAAGCCGGCCATCGTGCAGAGCCGTGCGGTGGACGAGACGGGGCACATCCAGCCCACCTATGCGCAGAACCGTGCGGTGCGCGGCACCCGGTCGATCTATCACAACAACTCCATCCAGTCGTGGCTGGTGGAAGAGAGCGGTGAGGTGAAGAATGTCCAGCTCTCGTAGATCGGCCCTGCTGGCACCGCTGCTCGCGCTGGCTGCGGCCTGTGCCGGCGCGGTGGGCGGCGCGACCGCCCAGGAACGCTTCGTGGGCATCGGGCGCGCGGCCACCGAGGCCGAAGTCAAGGCCTGGGACATCGACGTGCGCCCGGACCTCAAGGGCCTGCCAGCCGGGCAGGGCAGTGTGGCCAAGGGGATGGAGGTCTGGGAATCCAAGTGTGCCTCGTGCCACGGCGTGTTCGGCGAGTCCAACGAGGTGTTCACGCCCATCGTGGGCGGGACCACCGCGGAGGACATCAAGACCGGGCGCGTGGCCCGGCTGACCGACCGCGCCTTTCCGCAGCGCACCACGCTGATGAAGCTGTCCAACGTGTCGACCCTGTGGGACTACATCAACCGTGCCATGCCCTGGACGGCGCCCAAGACCCTGAGCACTGAAGAGGTGTATGCCGTCACGGCCTACATCCTCAACCTGGGGGGCATCGTGCCTGATGACTTCACGCTGTCGGACCGCAACATGGCCGAGGTGCAGAACCGCCTGCCCAACCGCAACGGCAAGACGACGGCCCATGCGATGTGGCCCGGGCGCGAGTTTGCCGGCGCGACCCGGCCCGATGTGCAGGGGCAGGCCTGCATGAGCAACTGCCGCGGCGAACCGCGTCTGGCGTCCTACCTGCCCGACCATGCGCGCGATGCCCATGGCAACCTGGCTGACCAGCAGCGCGGCGTGGGGCCGATGCGCGGTGCCGTGACCGTCAAGGTCTCGGCTGTTCGTCCAGCGGCCGCGACGGCGGCGCCAGCGTCGGGCATGCCGACCCAGTTGCTGCAGCAGAATGCCTGTACCGCCTGCCACGCGGCCGATGTGAAGATCGTCGGCCCGTCATTCAAGGACATTGCCTCGAAGTACGCCGGACGGCCCGATGCGCAGGACTATCTGAGCCAGCGGATCCGCAGCGGCGGACAGGGCGTGTGGGGGCCGATCCCGATGCCGGCACAGGCGCAGTTGTCACAGGCTGACGCCGATCTCATCGCGAAATGGCTCGCCGCCGGCGCGGCAAGGTAGCAGTACCCCGTACCCCGAGGTCTTTGGATTGACGGTATGGTGTGCGCGGTTGTTGAAGATATTCACTTTGGAGGTTGAAAACCATGGCTGATCGCAGGCAGTTTCTTCAGACCAGCGCCAGCACCACCGTGCTGGGCCTGGCGGCAATGGCCGGCTTGCTGCCCAGCGCAGCACAGGCCGCCTGGAACAAGTCCGCATTCGACGGCAAGGGACTGGCCGATGTGGTGAAGGCGCTCGGCGGGGCCGCCCCGGTCGAGAGCAAGGACGTGCAGCTCGTCGCGCCCGAAATCGCCGAGAACGGCAACGTGGTGCGTGTCGGTGCCGTCAGCGCACTGGCCGGCACGACGCAACTGGCCATCCTGGTCGAAAAGAACCCGAATGCTCTCGCGGCGGTCTTCGACCTGCCCGAGGGGACGGATGCCAATGTGGCGACCAACATCAAGATGGGGCAGTCGTCCAACATCTACGCGCTGGCCAAGGTCGGCGACAAGTACTTCTACTCGGTCAAGGAAGTGAAGGTCACGCTCGGCGGCTGCGGCGGCTGAGCCTGTCCGGCACCTTCACCCAGTCGATCGACATATCCGCATTCAGGAGCACCCCATGGCAGACCCCATGCGCATCCGGGCCCAGGTTCAGGGCGACAAGACCACCGTGCGTGTGCTGATGGCACACGAGATGGAAAGCGGCCAGCGTCGCGACGCTGCCGGCAAACCGATTCCCGCCTGGTTCATCCAGGAAGTCACCGCCCAGCACAACGGCAAGACCGTGATGACGGCCCAGTGGGGCCCGGCGGTATCGAAGAACCCCTACCTGCAGTTCAGCTTCAAGGGCGGCAAGGCAGGCGACAAGATCAGCGTGTCCTGGCTGGACAACCGCGGCGACAAGCGCACCGACGAGGCCACCATCGCCTGATCGGGCGCTGCTGCGCGCACGGGGGCATGTCCCCCTTGCGCAGCGCTCACACCCTTGCCATGCTTTGAACAAGACCAACACCACACGAGGAGACCCGCGATGAAATTTCCAGCAGTGTGCGCTTCACTGGCCGCGCTGGCGGTGGGCGCATTCAGCCCGCTGGCGCAGGCGCAGAAGTCCGCGGCGGATGCCATTGCCGAATACAGAGCCTCCCTGCAGGATGGCAATCCGGCCGACCTCAACGCGGCGCGCGGTGCGGCACTGTGGCGCCAGGCGCGCGGCCCGAAAAACGCCTCGCTCGAGAAGTGCGACATGGGCCGTGGCCCGGGCGTGACGGCCGGCGTGGCGGCGCAGATGCCGCGCTACTTCGCCGACGTCAAGGCCGTGATGGACGTCGAATCGCGTCTGGTGCACTGCATGGTCGAGTTGCAGGGCTTCTCCCGCGAGGCCGTGACGGCACGGCCTTTTTCCGGTGACGGCCAGAAGGCCACGGAGATCGAGGACCTCGTCGCCTTCCTGTATGACGAGTCGCGCGACATGCCCGTGGCCGTGCCTCAAGGGCATGCGCTTGAAAAGGCGTCCTTTGATCGCGGCAAGAAGATCTTCTACTTCCGCGGTGGTCCGTATGACTTTTCCTGCGCGTCCTGCCATTCGGCTGACAACCAGCGCATCCGCCTGCAGGATCTGCCCAACCTGACCAAGAAGGAGCCTGCCCAACTGGCGTTCACGTCCTGGCCCGCCTACCGCGTGTCGCAGGGGGCGGTGCGCACCATGCAGTGGCGGCTTTACGACTGCTTCCGCCAGCAGCGCTTCCCGGAACTGGGCTACCTCAGCCAGGCCTCGGTGGACCTGATCACCTTCCTGGGCGTGAATGCCAACGGCGGCAAGATGGCCGCCCCCGCCATCAAGCGTTGAGGAGCAGCAGATGAACACGAAGATCGTCCTCGGGGCGGCGGCAGCGGTGGCTGTGCTTGCTGGTTGTGCGTCGATGATGGACCGCGGGCCCGATGCCACGACGGTGCTCAAGACCTCGTTCAAGGAACGTGGCATTGCCAAGCTCGACCGACTGGAGCAGAGCGAGCTGCAGAAGGCCTGCAGCGAGGCTGCTGCCAGCGGCAAGGACCTCGACGCGGCCACGCGTGCGCGGCTCGAGAAGGCCGCACTGGCCAACATCCGCTACCCGGCCGATGGCAAGCTGCTCGGTGACTGGAAGGAAGGCGAGCGGGTCGCGCAGAGTGGCCGGGGGCTGCAGTTCAACGACACGGCCACCACCGTGGCCGGCGGCAATTGCTACGCCTGCCATCAGGTCAGCAAGGCCGAGATCTCCTACGGCAACATCGGGCCGAGCCTCTACAACTACGGCAAGCTGCGTGGCGTGAGCGATCCTGCTGCCCCGGCCAGCGCCGAGATCGTCAAGTACACCTGGGGCAAGCTGTGGAACAGCCATGCCTACAGCGCGTGCTCGAACATGCCGCGGTTTGGCGATGCCGGCATCCTGACCGAAAAGCAGCTGAAGGACGTGATGGCCCTGCTGCTCGATCCGAAGTCGCCGGTCAACAGCCAGTAGTCAGCGCCAGGCCTTCGGCCGCCCGCAGGGCGCCACGCCCCGGGACCGGTCTGCGCCGCTGCCGATTCCGGCAGCGGTCTGCAGGCGGGTCACGGCGGGCCGAGCGGACCCTCATGACATCGCATTGCGGGCCGACCGGGCCGACCGGGGCGGCACGCCGGAGGTTTGCTTCATGTCTTCTGCATCCACACCGTCGATCTCCCGCCGCGAGTTCATGAGTGTCATGGCCGCGGCCGCCGCGGCCGGCCTCCCGCTCGGGGCCGAGGCCCAGTCCTCACGCCCCGAGGCGATCTACGACCTGCCCCCCCATGGCAACGTGCACCTGCTTCACATGACCGACTGCCATGCGCAGCTGCTGCCGGTGTACTTTCGCGAACCCAGCGTCAATCTCGGCGTGGGGCCGGCGCGGGGGCAGCTGCCGCACCTGGTCGGGGCACAGTTCCTGAAGGCCACCGGGCTGAAACCCGGTACGCGGGAAGCGCACGCCTTCACCAGCCTGGACTTCGAACGCGCCGCCCGGCGCTACGGCAAGCTGGGCGGATTCGCCCACATGGCCACACTGGTCAAGCGGCTCAAGGCCAGCCGTCCCGGCGCATTGCTGCTCGACGGCGGCGACACCTGGCAAGGCAGCGCGACCTCGCTGTGGACCCGTGCCCAGGACATGGTCGAGGCCACCCGCCTGCTGGGCGTGGACGTCATGACCGGTCACTGGGAGTTCACCTACGGGATGGACCGGGTCAAGGAGATCATCGACAAGGAGCTGGCGGGGCGGATGGATTTCGTGGCCCAGAACGTCAAGACCGCCGATTTCGGGGATCCGGTCTTCAAGCCCTACGTGATCAAGTCGGTCAACGGCGTGCAGGTGGCGATCATCGGCCAGGCCTTTCCGTACACGCCGATCGCCAATCCACGCTGGCAGGTGGCCGACTGGACCTTCGGCATCCAGGAGCAGGAGCTGCAGGCCGTCATCAAGGAAGCGCGGGGGCAGGGGGCCCAGGCGGTGGTGCTGCTGTCGCACAACGGCATGGACGTGGACCTGAAGCTGGCATCCCGCGTGACCGGCCTGGATGCCATCCTGGGCGGCCACACGCACGACGGCGTGCCGATCCCGGTGACGGTGCGCAACCCGGGCGGGCAGACGCTGGTCACCAATGCCGGGTCGAACACCAAATTCCTGGGCGTGCTCGACCTCGACGTGCAGGGTGGGGTGGTCAAGAGCACCCGCTACCGCCTGCTGCCCGTCTTTGCCGACCTGCTGCCGGCGGACGCCGAGATGCAGGCGCTGATCGATCGCATCCGGGCGCCGTTTGCACAGCAGCTGGCGCAACCGCTGGCGGTGACCGAAGGGCTGCTGTACCGACGAGGCAATTTCAACGGCAGTTTCGACCAGCTGATCCTGCAGGCGATGATGGACGTGCGCGGGGCGCAGATCGGCTTTTCGCCGGGCTTCCGCTGGGGCACGTCGCTGCTGCCGGGCCAGACCATCACCCGCGAGCACCTGATGGACCAGACGGCCATCACGTATCCGTGGTCGACCCTCACCGACATGAGCGGCGAGATGATCAAGACCGTGCTCGAGGACGTGGCCGACAACCTCTTCAACCCGGACCCTTACTACCAGCAAGGCGGCGACATGGTGCGCGTGGCCGGCCTGACCTATGCCTGCGAACCCGGGGCCCCGTCCGGTCGCCGGATCTCGGACATGCGCCTGGGCGGCGTGCCGATCGAGGCCGGCAAGACCTACAAGGTGGCGGGCTGGGCGCCGGTGAGCGAGGGTGCGCGCGACAGCGGGCCGCCGATCTGGGAGGTTGTCGAGCAGTGGTTCAAGCGTCACACCACCGTGCCGCGCCTGAAGCTCGACCAGCCACGCCTGATCGGCATGGCAGGCAATCCGGGCATGATCTGAATCAAGCAGCGGCCGTCACGGGCGGCCTGACCCGGGTGGCAGGTGCCGTCAGCGCCTTGCGCGGGCCGGCCGATTTGCAACGATCCGACGAGCGGCAGGCCTGTGCCGCTTCCAAGCATTTGTCAACGGTGTTAGAGTCCGCCCCGTGACTTTCTAAGTTCCTTCCCGTCCCCTTTGCTGGTTTCAGGTTGAATCCACAGTGAAGGCGGGTCGCAATCCGCCAACCGGTCAAGCCGTGTCGCGGAAGGTTGTCCAACCAGCCAACAGTCCTGGAAACCGGGACATGAGGTGAGCGAAATGATGCAGCAATACAGGTCGAACTCGTACCTGTTCGGGGGCAATGCTCCTTACGTCGAAGAGTTGTACGAGGCCTACCTCGACAATCCGGGCTCCGTGCCCGACAACTGGCGCTCCTACTTCGACGCCCTCCAGAACGTCCCCGCCGTGGACGGCACCGACAACCGTGACGTGGCTCATGCCCCGGTCGTCGAGTCCTTTGCGCAGCGCGCCAAGTCCAATGCGTTTGCCGTCAAGGCCAGCAGCGCCGACCTTGCGGTTGCGCGCAAGCAGGTCCACGTCCAGTCGCTGATTGCTGCCTATCGTTTCCTCGGCTCCCGCTGGGCCGACCTCGACCCGCTCAAGCGCACCGAACGTCCCCGCATTCCCGAACTCGAGCCGGCGTTCTACGACCTGACCGAGTCCGACATGGACATCACGTTCAGCGCGACGAACACCTATTTCACCAAGGCCGAGCAGATGACCCTGCGCGAGATCGTGCAGGCCTTGCGTGACACCTACTGCGGCACCATCGGCGCCGAGTTCATGCACATCACCGACCCGACCGAAAAGCGGTGGTGGCAGGAACGCCTGGAAAGCATCCGCTCCAAGCCCAGCTTCTCGCCCGAGAAGAAGAAGTCCATCCTCGAACGCCTGACGGCCGCCGAAGGCCTGGAGCGCTTCCTGCACACCAAGTACGTCGGCCAGAAGCGCTTCTCGCTGGAAGGCGGCGAGAGCTTCATCGCCTCGATGGACGAGCTGATCCAGCAGGCCGGCGCCAAGGGCGTGCAGGAGATCGTGATCGGCATGGCCCACCGCGGCCGCCTGAACGTGCTGGTCAACACCCTGGGCAAGACGCCGAAGGACCTGTTCTCCGAGTTCGACCACACCGCTCCCGAAGACCTGCCCGCAGGCGACGTCAAGTACCACCAGGGCTTCTCGTCCGACGTCTCCACGCCTGGCGGCCCGGTGCACCTGAGCCTGGCTTTCAACCCCTCGCACCTCGAGATCGTCAACCCCGTCGTCGAAGGCTCGGTCAAGGCACGTCTGGACCGCCGCGGCGACAGCGAAGGTGACCAGGTCCTGCCGGTGCTGGTGCACGGCGACGCCGCGTTCGCCGGCCAGGGCGTCGTGATGGAAACCCTGGCGCTGGCCCAGACCCGCGGTTACTACACCGGCGGCACGGTGCATCTGGTGATCAACAACCAGATCGGCTTCACCACCTCCGACCCGCGCGACACCCGCTCGACGCTGTACTGCTCCGACGTCGTCAAGATGATCGAGGCACCGGTGCTGCACGTGAATGGCGACGACCCCGAAGCCGTGGTGCTGTGCACGCAGCTCGCGCTCGACTACCGCCAGGAGTTCAACAAGGACGTCGTCGTCGACATCGTCTGCTTCCGCAAGCTGGGTCACAACGAGCAGGACACCCCTTCGCTCACCCAGCCGCTGATGTACAAGAAGATCGGCCAGCACCCCGGCACCCGCAAGCTCTACGGCGACAAGCTGGTCGCCCAGGGCGTGCTGGCACCGGAGGGCCCGGACGAGATGGTCAAGGCCTACCGCGCCGCGATGGACGCTGGCAAGCACACCGTCGACCCGGTCCTGACCAACTACAAGAGCAAGTACGCGGTCGACTGGTCGCCTTTCCTCGGCAAGAAGTGGACCGACGCGGCCGATACCGCGCTGCCGCTGGCCGAGATCAAGCGTCTGGCCGAGCGCATCACCACGGTGCCGAGCAACTTCAAGGTGCACCCGCTGGTCGAGAAGGTCATTGCCGACCGCGCCGCGATGGGCCGTGGCGAGATCAACGTCGACTGGGGCATGGGTGAACACCTGGCCTTTGCGTCGCTGGTGGCCAGCGGCTACCCGGTGCGCCTGTCCGGCGAAGACTGCGGCCGCGGGACGTTCACCCACCGCCATGCGGTGCTGCACGACCAGAACCGCGAGAAGTTCGACGAAGGCACCTATGTGCCGCTGCAGAACGTGGCCGACAACCAGGCACCGTTTGTTGTCATCGACTCCATCCTGTCCGAAGAGGCCGTGCTGGGCTTCGAGTACGGCTACGCCTCGGCCGACCCGAACACCCTGGTGATCTGGGAAGCGCAGTTCGGCGACTTCGTCAACGGTGCCCAGGTGGTGATCGACCAGTTCATCGCCTCCGGCGAAGTGAAGTGGGGCCGCGCCAACGGCATCACGCTGATGCTGCCGCACGGCTACGAAGGCCAGGGCCCCGAGCACTCGTCGGCACGCCTGGAGCGCTTCATGCAGCTGGCAGCCGACAACAACATGCAGGTCTGCCAGCCCACCACGGCCAGCCAGATCTTCCACGTGCTGCGCCGTCAGCAGGTGCGCATGTTCCGCAAGCCGCTGGTGCTGATGACGCCCAAGTCGCTGCTGCGCAACAAGGACGCGACCTCGCCGCTGTCGGAGTTCACCAAGGGTGAGTTCCGCACCGTGATCGGCGAGCTGAACACCGAGATCGACGCGGCCAAGGTCAAGCGTGTGATCGCGTGTTCGGGCAAGGTCTACTACGACCTGGTCAAGAAGCGCGACGAGAAGAAGAGCACCGACGTGGCCATCATCCGCGTCGAGCAGCTCTATCCCTTCCCGCACAAGGCGTTCGCGGCCGAGCTCAAGAAGTACCCGAACGCGACCGACATCGTCTGGTGCCAGGACGAGCCGCAGAACCAGGGCGCCTGGTTCTTCGTTCAGCACTACATCCACGAGAACATGCTCGACGGGCAGAAGCTCGGTTATGCCGGGCGTCCCGCCTCGGCCTCGCCGGCCGTGGGCTATGCCCACCTGCATCAGGAGCAACAGAAGGCCCTGCTCGACCAGGCCTTCGCCAAGCTCAAGGGATTTGTCCTGACGAAGTGAGGCCAGGCAGGCGCCCTCGCGGCGCCATGGCGACATGCAGCCCTGCAGGCCGCATGTCGCCCCGCCTCAAGCCCCGGTAGACATTCGCGCCCCGCTCGCGCCCAACGCATCAAGAACACACATCATGGCCATCGTAGAAGTCAAGGTTCCCCAGCTGTCCGAGTCCGTGGCAGAAGCCACCCTGCTGCAGTGGAAGAAAAAACCCGGCGAAGCCGTCGCGGTTGACGAAATCCTGATCGAGATCGAAACCGACAAGGTTGTCCTCGAAGTGCCGGCGCCGTCTGCCGGCGTGATGGCACAGATCGTCAAGGGTGACGGTGAAACCGTCGCCAGCGACGAGATCATCGCCAAGATCGACACCGACGCCTCGGCCCAGGTCAGCCCGCTCGAAGTGAAGGCCGTGCCGGCTGCCGCGCCGGCCGCCGCACCCGCCGCCGCCGCTGCCACCGGTGGCAGCAAGGGAGACGTCGCCATGCCCGCTGCCGCCAAGCTGCTGGCTGACAACAACCTCAGCGCCTCGCAGGTTGCAGGCACCGGCAAGGACGGTCGCGTGACCAAGGGCGACGTGCTGGGGGCGATCGAGTCGGGCGCCAAGCCGGCCGCGGTGGCAGCTCCGGTGCCGGTGGCTGTCGCCGTGCCGAAGGCCTTGCCGCCGGTGGCCGCGCCGGCCGTCAACCTGGGTGACCGCCCCGAGCAGCGCGTGCCGATGAGCCGCCTGCGCGCTCGCGTCGCCGAGCGTCTGCTGCAGTCCCAGGCCAGCAATGCCATCCTGACCACGTTCAACGAAGTGAACATGGCGCCGCTGATGGACATGCGCAAGAAGTTCCAGGAGAAGTTCGAGAAGGAGCACGGCGTCAAGCTCGGCTTCATGAGCTTCTTCGTCAAGGCGGCTGTCGCTGCACTCAAGCGTTATCCGGTGCTGAACGCCTCGGTCGACGGCAACGACATCGTCTACCACGGCTACTTCGACATCGGCATTGCGGTGGGTTCGCCGCGTGGCCTGGTGGTGCCCATCCTGCGCAACGCCGACCAGATGACCTTTGCCGAGATCGAGAAGAAGATCGCCGAGTTCGGCCAGAAGGCCAAGGACGGCAAGCTGTCCCTCGAAGAGCTCTCGGGCGGCACGTTCTCGATCTCCAACGGCGGCGTGTTCGGCTCCATGCTGTCCACCCCGATCATCAACCCGCCTCAGTCGGCCATCCTGGGCGTGCACGCCACGAAGGACCGCGCCGTGGTCGAGAACGGTCAGGTGGTCGTGCGTCCGATCAACTACCTGGCCATGAGCTATGACCACCGCATCATCGACGGCCGCGAGGCCGTGCTGGGCCTGGTCACGATGAAGGAAGCGCTGGAAGATCCGGCGCGCCTGCTGTTCGACATCTGATCCACCCCCGGAGCGGCAGTGCCGCTCCCCCTCAAGGGGGCGACCCCGGCGGACCGGCAGGGCCGGGTCCGCGGCGTCCGCTTGATCAAAGCGAGGATTTCTATGAGCACCAATTTTGACGTGGTCGTCATCGGCGGTGGCCCCGGCGGCTACATTGCAGCGATCCGCGCTGCGCAACTGGGTTTCAACACCGCCTGCATCGACGAGTGGAAGAACGACAAGGGCGGCCCCGCACCGGGCGGCACCTGCACCAACGTCGGCTGCATTCCTTCGAAGGCGCTGCTGCAGTCCAGCGAGCACTTCGAGCATGCCGGGCACCACTTTGCCGACCATGGCATCGGTCTGTCGAACCTGAGCATCGACGTGAGCCGCATGGTGGCGCGCAAGGACACCGTCGTGAAGCAGAACAACGACGGCATCCTCTACCTGTTCAAGAAGAACAAGGTCAGCTTTTTCCACGGGCGCGGCTCGTTCGTGAAGGCCGCTGACAGCGGCTATGAAATCAAGGTGACCGGCGACAAGGAAGCCACTCTGGTTGCCAAGCATGTGATCGTGGCCACCGGGTCGAACCCGCGTGCGCTGCCGGGCCTGCCTTTCGACGAAGAGCGGGTGCTGTCCAATGACGGTGCGCTGCGTATTCCGGCCGTGCCGAAAAAGTTGGGCGTGATCGGCGCCGGCGTGATCGGGCTCGAGATGGGCTCGGTCTGGCGTCGCCTGGGTGCCGACGTCACGATCCTGGAGGCGCTGCCCGCCTTCCTGGGCGCGGCCGATGAGCAGATCGCCAAGGAGGCTGCCAAGGCCTTCGCCAAGCAGGGCCTGAAGATCGAGCTGGGCGTGAAGATCGGCGAGGTGAAGTCCGGCAAGGGTGTGAGCATTGCCTACACCAGCGCCAAGGGCGAGGCCCGCACGCTCGAGGTCGATCGCCTGATCGTCTCGATCGGCCGGGTGCCCAACACGATTGGCCTGAATCCGGAAGCGGTCGGCCTGAAGCTCGACGAGCGCGGTGCCATCGTGGTCGATGGTGAATGCCGCACCAACCTGCCCAATGTCTGGGCCGTCGGTGACGTCGTGCGTGGACCGATGCTCGCCCACAAGGCCGAGGAAGAGGGCGTGGCGGTGGCCGAGCGTATCGCTGGTCAGCATGGCCATGTCAACTTCAACACCATCCCGTGGGTGATCTACACCAGCCCCGAGATCGCCTGGGTTGGCCAGACCGAGCAGCAGCTCAAGGCCGAGGGCCGCGCCTACAAGGCTGGCAGCTTCCCGTTCATGGCCAATGGCCGGGCCCGCGCGCTGGGTGACACCACCGGCATGGTCAAGATGCTGGCCGATGCGAAGACCGACGAGATCCTGGGCGTGCACATCGTCGGCCCGTTTGCGTCCGAGTTGATTGCCGAGGCGGTGGTCGCGATGGAGTTCAAGGCCAGTGCCGAAGACATCGCCCGCATCTGCCATGCGCATCCGTCCTTGTCAGAAGCCACCAAGGAAGCGGCGCTGGCGGTGGACAAGCGCACCTTGAACTTCTGATCCCGGCAGACGACGAGATCGACAGGGCGACGGCATGTCGCCCTTTTTCGTGAGGTTGCACAGGCATCATGGTCAGTGTCAGCGAGTTGTACGAGCGCACACTTGAAGAGCGCGGCTACCGCAGCGATCCGGCGCAGTTGCGTGCCGTCGCGGCGCTGCAGCGCTGCCAGGACGAATGGGCCGACTACAAGGCCCGCCGCTCGAATGCACTGACGAAGCTGCTGCGTCACCCGCCGCTGCCGCGCGGCGTCTACATGTACGGCGGTGTGGGGCGCGGCAAGAGCTTCCTGATGGACTGCTTCTTCAACGCCGTGCCACTGCAGCGCAAGACACGGCTGCACTTCCATGAGTTCATGCGCGAGGTGCACCGCGAACTGGCCGAACTCAAGGGCATGGCCAATCCGCTGGACGAACTCGGCCGACGCATTGCCCGGCGCTACCGGCTGATCTGCTTCGACGAGTTCCATGTTGCCGACGTCACCGATGCGATGATCCTGCACCGGCTGCTCGACGCGATGTTCGCCAACCGGGTGAGCATCGTCACGACGTCCAACTTCCACCCCGACGGGCTGTACCCCAACGGGCTGCACCGGGACCGCATCCTGCCCGCCATCGAGCTGCTCAAGTCCAAGCTGGAGGTCATCAACGTCGACAACGGCACCGACTACCGCCGGCGCACGCTCGAGCAGGTCAGGCTGTATCACACGCCGCTGGGGCCCCAGGCAGATGCCGAGATGGAGCAGGCCTTCGAGCGACTGGCCGAGGCGCGCGACGAGAGTCCGATCCTGCACATCGAACACCGCGAGATCCGCGCCCGGCGGCGAGCCGGTGGCGTGGTGTGGTTCGACTTCCAGAGCCTGTGTGGCGGCCCGCGTTCGCAGAACGACTACCTCGAGCTGGCCACGCAGTTTCACACCATCCTGCTGTCCAACGTGCCGCACATGCCGCCCCGGCTGGCATCGGAGGCGCGGCGCTTCACCTGGCTGGTCGATGTGCTGTACGACCGCCGCGTGAAGCTGATCATGTCGGCCGAGGTGCCGGCCGAGCAGCTCTACACCGAAGGGCCGCTGGCGCATGAGTTCCCGCGGACGGTCTCGCGCCTGAACGAAATGCAGTCGACCGAGTTCCTGGCGCTGGAACGGCGCGAAGTCGACACGTCGCTGACATGAGCTGCCTGCACCGCCTGAGCTTCCTGCTGGCCTGGCTGTGTGCCGCATCCGGCCCGGTGTGTGCCGCCGACAGTCCGGCCGCAACGTCCTCCGCAGAGGCCGCTGAACAGGCGGAACGGGCACGCATCCGTCAGCAGCGCCTGATGCTGCGTGGTGAGCTCCAGGCCGAGGAGGACGCCTGTCGCGGGCGTTTCCGTGTGCAGCACTGCCTGGACGAGGCCCGTGCGCGGCACCGGGAGGCCCAGGCCGATCTGGACCGCCAGGTGATGCTGCTTGACGAGGCCCAGCGCAAGCAGCGCGCGGCGGCGCGGCTGGAGCGGATCCAGGCCAAGTCGTCCCAGGGGGCCGAAGAGCGGGCCCGCCTGGCGCGCGAGCGTGCGCAGGCCAGCACCGCCCGCCTCGAAGAAGCCCGCATGCGCGCTGCGCGACAGCGCAGCGCGGCGGCCTCCGTGCCCACAGCGCCTCTGCCGGCCGAGGCCGCCTCTCGGGCGAGTGCCGGGCCGGCGAGGCCCGCGGGCGCGCCCGATGAACGCGTCGAAAGAGCCCGCTACAGGCAAAAACAGGAGCGAGCCCAGGCACGCCAGGCCAGGGCCGAAGAGCGGCGTCGTCAGCGCGAAGCCCGGGGAGAGGGGGCACAGCCCTTGCCGACGCCTCGGTGAGCGCCGCGGTGGCTCAGTTCAGCAGTTCGACTCGCACCACGGCAAGCGACAGGTTGTCGCCGCCACCGCGCGCACGCTGCCGTGCCTTGGTCACCAGCATCTCGCTGGCGTCACGTGGCGACAGGGTGTTGACGATGGCACCGAGTTCACGTGGACTGAAGTAGTGCCACAGCCCGTCGCTGCAGGCCATCACGGTGTCGCCGATTTCCAGTCGATCGATGTGGTGCAGCGTCAGGGGCGGGTCCTGGAACGTGCCCAGGCAGCCCGTGAGCAGATTGGACTGCGGATGGGTGTTGGCCTCGTCCTCGGTGATCTGGCCTTCGTCGACCAGGCGCTGCACATAGGAATGGTCCTTCGTGCGCGAGACCATCTCGGCGCCACGGAAGTGGTACACGCGCGAGTCGCCCGCGTGGATGATGTCGCATTCGCGGTTCGGGCTCACCAGGAAGGCGGCCACCGTGCTGTGCGGTTCTTCCTCGGCAGTGATCGCGGTCAGCTTGATCATGAGGTGGGACTCCATGACCAGTTGCTTGAGCGTCTCGGCCGCATCGTCGGCTGTGGGTGAATAGCGCTCGAAGAGCTGGTTGGCCGTCATCAGCACCTGATCCGATGCCTTGCGCCCGCCACTCTTGCCCCCCATGCCGTCGGCCACGATGCCGAGCAATGCGCCCGGCACTCGCGGGTGGACGAGCACCCCGACCTGGTCCTGCTGGTAAACCCGATCGCCCCGGTGCAGGCCGGTAGCGGCTGTCAGCCGGTAACCCTTGTTGGATGTGCTCATAGGTGGGGGCGTTGAATAGCTCAAAACTATAATGCAGCGAACCCTTTTCCCACCGAGATTTCTGTCACGCTTCCCCTCCATGGACGAGAACCTGCACTCGCCTCAGCGCCGACTGATCGAGCTGCGCATGGAACATGCTGATCTCGACTGCCTCATCGACCGCACGGAAGGCCAGGCCCCCATGGATGAACTCAGTCTGCGCCGCCTGAAGAAGCGGCGTCTGCTGCTGCGAGACCAGATCGCGCGCCTCGAAGCCGATCTCGACCCCAAAGAACCCGCATGAGCGACGGCTACGTCGATGCGGTGACCGAGGCCTTCGGTCCCGAAGGTCCGCTGGCGCGCGCCGACGCGCGTTACCGCGAACGTCCCCAGCAGACCGAACTGGCGCACGAGATCGCGCTTGCGATCGAGGGCCGCTATCCGCTGGTGGCCGAGGCGGGCACGGGGGTGGGCAAGACCTTTGCGTACCTCGTGCCGGCGTTGCTCAATTCGGGGCGCGTGCTGGTCAGCACGGCCACCAAGAGCCTGCAGGACCAGCTCTTCCTGCGCGATCTGCCCCATGTGCGCGACGCCTTGCAGCTGCCGGTGCAACTGGCTCTGCTGAAAGGACGGGCAAGCTATCTGTGCCTGCATCGGCTGGAACTGGCCCGTCACTCGGCCCAACTGCCTGACCGCTGGGCCGTCCGCACGCTTGCCCGTGTCGAGCAGTGGGCCCAGGGCACCCGCACCGGCGACCTCGCTGAAATCGACGGCCTGGACGAACGCTCGGCGGTGATTCCGCTGGTCACCTCCACCCGCGAGAACTGCCTGGGCACCGAGTGCCCCAGTCATCGTCAGTGCCATGTGATGAACGCCCGCCGTGAGGCCCTGGCCGC
The DNA here is from genome assembly GCA_946482595.1 of uncultured Comamonadaceae bacterium. The sequence goes on along the minus strand of CAMLSD010000004.1, from coordinate 11,643 downwards.
CGACGTCGTGGTCGTCAACCATCACCTGTTCTTCGCCGATCTCGCGTTGCGCGAAACCGGCATGGCCGAGCTGTTGCCGACGGTCGATGTGGTGATTTTCGACGAGGCGCACCAGCTGGCCGAAGCCGGTGTGCAGTTCCTGGGCTGCACGATCGGCACGGCCCAGGTGATCGACTTCGTGCGCGACCTGCTGGCGGCCGGTTTGCAACATGCCCGAGGGCTGGCGCCCTGGCAGGACCTCGGCGCCGCCTGCGAACGTGCCGCACGCGAGCTGCGCCTGGCAGCGGCCGGCTCAATGCGCGACGTGCGCGGTGTCGTGAAACTGCGCTGGCAGGAGCGCTGCGAGCAACCTGCCTTTGCCCATGCCCTGGACGATCTGGCGCGGTGTGCCGGCGACGTGGCCACGGCGCTGGCCGGTGTGAGCGAGATCTCGCCGGACCTCGCCAAGCTGCAGGAGCGCGCCACCGATCTGGCCGCCCGCGCCCGTGACTTCACGAGCGAACCCGAACTCGGGCGGGTACGCTGGATCGATCTCAGCCCGCTGCAGGCAAGGTTGGTGGAGTCCCCGCTGGACATCCGTGACACCATGCGCGAGCAACTCGATGCCGGCGGCAAGGCCTGGGTGTTCACCTCGGCCACGCTGGGCGACGACGAACGCCTGTCGTGGTTCACCGAGCCCGCCGGGCTGGAGGATGCGCATACCGTGCGCGTCGGCAGTCCGTTCGATTACCCGGCACATGCGCGTGTCTACGTGCCACGCAGTTTCCCGAAGCCCAACGAGCCGGCACACCCGGATGCCGTGGCCCGTCTGTCGGCACGCCTGGCCCATGCGCTGGGTGGACGGAGTTTCGTGCTCACCACCACGCTACGGGCCCTGCAGGCCATTTCGGCGCAATTGCGCGACGAACTCGACCGCCTGGGCAGCGATCTGGACGTGCTGGTCCAGGGCACGGCACCCAAGCGACAACTGCTGCAGCAGTTCGTGGCCAACCCGCGCTCGGTGCTGGTCGGCTCGCAGTCGTTCTGGGAAGGCATCGACGTACCGGGCGATGCACTGCAGTGCGTGGTGATCGACAAGCTGCCGTTTCCGCCGCCCAACGATCCGCTGGTCGAGGCCCGCGTCCGCCGGCTCGAAGGTGAAGGGCGCAACGCCTTCAACACCTACTTCGTGGCCGAGGCAGCGGTGTCGCTCAAGCAGGGCGCCGGGCGCCTGATCCGGACCGAATCCGACCGCGGACTGCTGGTGGTATGCGACCCGCGCATGGCGGTGATGGGCTACGGTCGCCGGCTGATGGCAGCGCTGCCGCCGATGGCTCGCCTGGAGTCGGAGCCTCAGGCGCTCGCCTGGCTGGGCGAGCTGGCAGGCGAGCACCTGCCGATGACCTGACGGCCGCCCGGCCGCCGGCTCACCAGAGCTGCCACCAGGGCTTGTCGACGCTGCGGAAACCCTGGGTCAGGAACTCGCTGTCGGGAAAGCTGCGCTTGAGCACGCGCTCGGCGTCGTCGCGCAGCTCGTTCAGGCCGAGCCGGTCGTAGCTGCGCGCCATGATGAACAGCGCCTCTTCGGCCGCAGGCGACTGCTGGTACTCCTGCACAGCCTGCTGCGCCCGGTTGGCCGCCGCCACATAGGCGCCGCGCCGGAAGTAGTAGCGCGCCACGTGCACTTCATAGGCGGCAAGCGAGTTGACGATGTAGTTCATGCGCAGGCGGGCATCCGGCGCATAGGTCGACTCGGGGAACTGCTCCACCAGCTGCCTGAACGCCTGGTAGGAATCCTTCGACGCCTGCTGGTCGCGTTCGGACAGGTCCTGTCGCGACAGGGCGCCGAACAGTCCCAGGTTGTCATTGAAGGTGATCAGGCCCTTCAGGTACAGCGCGTAGTCCAGGGCAGGACTGGCCGGATGGAGCTTGATGAAGCGCTCGATCGTGGCCAGGGCCTGGGCCTTGTCGTTGCCCTTGTAGTAGGTGTGCGCCAGTTCGAGCTGGGCCTGCTGCGCCAGCAGCGTGCCGGCGGCCCGGCCTTCCAGCCTCTCGTAGAATCGCGTGGCGCGTTCGTAGTTGCCGGCGGCAGCTTCGTCGCGAGCCTCTGCGTAGATCTTCTCCGGCGACATGCCGGCGGTTTCGTCCTTGGGTGTCGACGAGCACCCGGCCACGAGGGCCAGCACCAGGGCGGCAGTCCATGCGCCGACGGGCTTGGGGGTCACCAGCTTCATTGCGTTCATTCCGGCATAGTCGGGCGGCTAGTGCGCCCGGTTCACGTTCCAGGCGGCCCTGCCGCTCCGGTCACTCAAGGCAATCCGAGATTCTATATGTCTGCTTCCGCGTCACCCGACGATCCTCGCATCGCTTTGCAGCGGCCTGACGCCGAGCTGCAGGCCGACTCGGGCGGCCTGGTCGCGCTCCCGGCCGAAGAGGGCATGGACGACGGCATCGACGCCGACACCGCTGCGGTCGAGCACCGGCAGTGTGTCGTCGACGTGCCTGAAGCGGGGCTGCGGCTGGACAAGCTGCTCGTGCAACTGGCCGGTGAGTTCTCGCGCAGCCATCTGCAGCACCTGGTGGATCAGGGCTGTGTACGTGTGGACGGGCAGATCGCCCGGTCCAACAGTGCCCGCATGCGCCTGGGTCAGCGCGTCGACATCGAACTGCGCCCGACGGCCGAAAGCATGGCCTTCCGGCCCGAGGCCATGGCGCTGGACATCGTGCACGAGGACGAACACCTGCTGGTGCTGAACAAGCCCGCCGGGCTGGTGGTCCACCCCGCGCCGGGGCATTGGTCGGGCACGCTGCTCAACGGACTGCTCGCCCATCATGCGCGTGCGGCCAGCCTGCCGCGCGCCGGCATCGTGCATCGCCTGGACAAGGACACCAGCGGACTCATGCTCGTGGGCAAGTCGCTCGAGGCCGTCACCGCACTCGTGCGGGCCATCGCCGCGCGTGAAGTGCACCGTGAATACCTGGCCATCGTGGTGGGCGAGATCCTGCGCCCGCAAAGCCTGGCGCACATCGACGCCCCGATCGGGCGCGATCCTCAGTCACGGATCCGCATGGCGGTCGTGGCCTCCGGCAAGCCCGCTCAGACCGATGTGGAGGTGCTGCATGTCGGTGCCGGCTGCTCGGCGGTGCGCTGCCGGCTGCACACCGGTCGCACCCACCAGATCCGGGTGCACCTGGCGCATCGCGGGTTTCCGCTCGTCAGCGATGCGGTCTACGGCGGACGCCCGGCACTCGGCATGACCCGCCAGGCGCTGCATGCCACCCGTCTGTCGCTCGCCCACCCCGTGTCGGGCCAGTGGCTCACGTTCGAGCAGCCCGCGCCGGCCGACCTGGCCGCAGCCTGGTCGCAGGTGGCCGATGCGCCGCAGTGAAGGACGGTCTTTCAGGCTTTTGCATCAGATTCGTCGGCTCCGGCGGTTCAGGGGCGCTGCGTTGGATACAATGGTGGCCAGTATTCATTTCTCCGCAGCCGCGGGTCCCGGGAATCTCCCCGCCTGACACCGTGGCCTCGACGGCAGGCTCGGGCCTTGGTCGTCGTGCTGGCGGATCCAGGAACGACACAGCAAGACAGCCCTGCCGGCGCCCTCCCGGGCGATACGGCTCACACCGCAGACCCGATGGCGGTGAGCGGGCGGCCACGAGGCCGGCTGGGGCCTGTCATTCCGGTAGAGGACGACAGACGTAGATCCATGAACACACAGGATGCCAAGCGTGTCCTCGAGACAGCGCTGATCTGTGCCCATCAGCCCATGCCGCTTCGCGACATGCGCACCTTGTTCAACGATGAACTGGGGCCGGACACGCTGCGGCTGCTGCTCGACGAGATCACGCGCGACTGGGAAGACCGGGGCGTCGAGTTGGTGGCGCTGTCCACAGGCTGGCGCTTCCAGAGCCGACCCGAGATGCGCGACTACCTCGACCGGCTGAACCCCGAAAAGCCGCCGAAGTACTCGCGCGCCACCATGGAGACGCTGGCCATCATTGCCTACCGCCAGCCTGTGACGCGGGGCGACATCGAAGACATCCGAGGGGTCACCGTCAGCAGCCACATCGTCAAGCAGCTCGAGGACCGCGGCTGGATCGAGGCCATCGGCTACCGCGAGGCCCCCGGGCGTCCGGCGCTGTACGCCACGACCCGCCAGTTCCTCGACGACATGGGGCTCGCATCGCTCGACCAGTTGCCCGCACTGGGGGCGCCCTCGTCAGGGGCCGGTCTGGCCGAGGCGGCCGCGCCGTTGCAGGCTTCGCTGCTCGACGACGCCATCGCGGCCGAGGCGACCGGCACCGAGTTGCCGGTCAATGAGTTGTCGGGCAATGAGTTGTCGGGCAATGAGTTGCCGGTCGCTGATCCGACCCTCGGCGACACCAGGTTCGCTGCGCAGTCTGATGCCGCGCAGGTCGATGCCCCAGAAGCTGCCGCGCCGGACGCGGCGGCACCCGATCCCGCCCCCACTGCTTCGGCCGACGCCGAAGTGCCCGAGGGCCCTGCGCCCACCCTTGCGTCCGGCCTCGAGCCGACCGACGCCTCCGACACCGATCCCCTTGCACAAGCCGACACCGCATCGCCATGACATCTGACCCGCACGACCTATCCAGCATGCCCCCCGCCGAAGGCTCTGGCGAGTCCGCGTCGGCCGACAAGCCCAAGCGCCGAACCACCCGCAAGACGGCGGTTCCGGTCGAATCGCCGACCCCGGTAGTCAGCGAGGTGAGTGCACAGGCTGCGTCGGCTCAGGCCGCGGACGAACCGGCCGCACCGGCCAAGCCGGCTCGCAAGCGCAAGCCAGCGGTGTCGGCCAGTGCCGATGGCGCCAGCCTCGTGGTGGGCGATGCGGCACCGGAGCCCGCACCCGCGCCTGCACCTGCCACGGCGAGCGAGACGCCTGCCGAGGCACCGAAGCCGCGTGCCCGCAAGCCGCGAGCCCGCGCCGAGGCCGCGGGCGATGAAACGCTGTCCGTGGCGCCGGTGGCGTCGGGCACCGAAACGCGCGTGCCGCCCGTCCCGGTGGCTGCCGAGGTGGCCGCCGACGTTGCCGCCGAGTCCGGATCGTCGGCACCGCGCGCCGGACGTGGCCGCAGCCGTGCGGCAAAGTCGGAGGCAGCACCCGCCGTACCGACCGAGGTCACGGCGGCGGTGGGCGCCGATGACGCGCCGCAGGCAAAGGCGGCAGCCGCTGTGCAGTCGCGTGAAGATGCTGGCGGCGCTGCGCAAGTCGCCGAGGCGGCCCAGCCTGCAGGCGACACGGCCGCCGCTGAAGGTCGCGCCGAAGGTGCTGCAGAGGCTGCCGCAGAGGGCACCGGTGAAGGCCGACGTCGACGCGACCGTCGCGGACGCCGCGGCGACAAGGCGCGCCATGCGGGCGACGCCGCCACGGCGGACGGTGGCGATGCCGCCGCGCAAGGCGCAGCTCCGGATGCCGCAGAAGGCAGCGAGGGTCAGCCGGCGCCACGCAACACCGAGCGGCGCGACAAGACGCAGCGCGAGCGGGGTCCGAAGGAAGGCCGTGAGGGACGAGACAACCGCGAGGGCCGCGAAGGTCGAGACGGCGGGCCGCGCGATGCCGCCGGCCAGCGACAGGGCAAGAAGGGCCCCAAGCCGGGCCAGCCCGCTGCGCCGAATCCGGCCGTGGCCGAACGCTTTGCGGATGTGATGGCCGGCGTCTTCGACGAGGAGGCACCCGAGGTCGCATCCGACGAGGACGACGACGACCAACCCAACAAGCGCGTGCTGCTGCCTGAACCCGATGCGCCCAAGCTGCACAAGGTGCTGGCACAGGCCGGCATCGGATCGCGCCGCGACATGGAGCAGCTCATCCTCGAAGGCCGGATTTCCGTCAACGGCGAACCGGCCCACATCGGTCAGCGCATTTCGTTCGGCGACCAGGTCCGTGTCAACGGCAAGCCGATCAAGGTGCGCATTTCTCCGCCGGCACCGCGGGTGCTGGCCTACCACAAGCCCGCCGGCGAGGTCGTGACACACGACGATCCGCAGGGGCGCCCCACGGTGTTCCGCCGCCTGCCGCGCCTGGGGCAGGGCAAGTGGCAGTCGGTGGGGCGCCTGGACCTCAACACCGAGGGCTTGCTGCTGTTCACGAGTTCGGGCGAACTGGCCAACCAGCTGATGCATCCGCGCTTTGGCGTGGAGCGGGAGTACGCCGCACGCGTGCTGGGTCGGCTCGACGATGCGGCGCGGGCCCGGCTGCTCGAGGGCGTGAAGGTCGACGGCCAGCCGGCCAGCTTCAAGTCCATCGAGGACGGTGGCGGCGAAGGGGTGAATCACTGGTATCGCGTGGTCATCACTGAAGGCCGCAACCGCGAGGTCCGCAAGCTGTTCGACGCGGTGGGCCTGACTGTGAGTCGCCTGATCCGCATCCGCTACGGCAGTCTGGTGTTGCCACGCGGGCTCAAGCGCGGCGTGTGGGTTGAGCTCGACGACCAGGACGTCCGCATGATCCGGCGCCTGGCCGGTGGTGACAGCGCCCGGCCGAACGGGGCGGGCGAAAGCCAGGGCGGCCGCAACAACAAGGGTGGCAAAGGCCAGCAGCGTCACGGCGGTGCCGGGCCCGGTCCGGGTGGCAATGCGCGGCGCGGCGGTCAGAAGGGTGGTGGTTTCCAGCGTCCGTCGGGTCCCGACCCGCTGGAGCAGACCTATGACAAGCGGGCTGTGCAGAAGGGTCAGGGCTTCCAGCGCCCCACCGGACCCGATCCGCTCGAGCAGACCTATGACAAGCGCTTTGCCCAGTCGACGCTGAACCGCAAGGCAGGCGGCGCGGGTCCGCGCCAGCCCGACCCGATGCAGACCAGCGTGGGCTACATCGGCGCTGACGCCTTCTATCGCAAGGGCCATGGCAAGGGCGGCGGTGGCAACCGCGGCTTCGGCGGCGGTGGTGGTGGGGGCGGTGGCCGCAGCGGCGGCGGCGGTGGGGGTGGCCCGCGCCGCGGCGGCGGTGGTGGAGGCGGCGGAGGTGGAGGCGGCCGAGGCCGCTGAAGCCATCAGCTCTCGACGGCTCCGACCCGTTTCAAGCGCTACAATTCAAAGCTTTGCCAAGTCATTGATTCAGGAGAATATTCATGGCGATCGAACGCACCCTGTCGATCATCAAGCCCGATGCCGTTGCCAAGAACGTCATCGGCCAGATCTACGCCCGCTTCGAGGGTGCAGGTCTGAAGATCGTTGCCGCCAAGATGGCGCACCTGTCTCGCGGTGAAGCCGAGCAGTTCTATGCGGTGCACAAGGCCCGTCCGTTCTTCAAGGATCTGGTCGACTTCATGATTTCCGGCCCGGTGATGATCCAGGTCCTGGAGGGCGAAGGCGCCATTGCCAAGAACCGTGAGCTGATGGGCGCCACCGACCCCAAGAAGGCCGACAAGGGCACCATCCGCGCCGACTTTGCCGACAGCATCGATGCCAACGCAGTGCACGGCTCCGACGCCCCCGAGACGGCTGCCCAGGAAGTTGCTTTCTTCTTCCCCGGCATGAACGTCTACAGCCGCTGATCGCGGCTGTTCGCACGGACTGCGACCGCACCTCCTCACCCGAGGACTGCACATGACGGCCAACCTGCTTGACTTCGATCTCGACGGCTTGGCCGCCTTTTGCGAATCGCTGGGTGAAAAGCGCTTTCGCGCCACCCAGCTGTTCCGCTGGATTCACCAGAAGGGCGCCTCGGAGTTCTCCGAGATGTCCGACCTGGCCAGGAGCCTGCGCGAAAAGCTGGCCACCTGCGCCGAGATCCGCCCGTTGCGCATCCTGACCGAGCAGGCCTCGTCCGACGGCACCATCAAGTGGCTGTTCGACGTTGGCGCCGGCGATGCGGTCGAGGCAGTGTTCATTCCCGAAGACGATCGCGGTACCTTGTGCGTGTCGTCCCAGGCCGGCTGCGCCGTCGGCTGCCGGTTCTGCTCGACTGGGCATCAGGGATTCAGTCGCAACCTGAGCACCGGCGAGATCGTTGCCCAGTTGTGGTTTGCCGAGCACCACCTGCGTCGCAGGCTCCAGCTTGCCCCCGGTGAACGGGCCATCACCAACGTGGTGATGATGGGCATGGGCGAGCCGCTGCAGAACTATGGTGCGCTGGTGCCTGCTCTGCGTGTCATGCTGGACGACCATGGCTACGGCCTGTCGCGCCGACGGGTGACCGTGTCCACCTCCGGGGTGGTGCCGATGATCGACCGCCTGCGCGAGGACTGCCCGGTTGCCCTGGCCGTGTCACTGCACGCGCCGAACGACCCGCTGCGTGACGAGCTGGTGCCGCTGAACCGCAAGTACCCGATCGACGAACTGCTTGCCGCGTGCGCACGCTACCTCGAACGGGCGCCGCGTGACTTCATCACCTTCGAATACTGCATGCTCGACGGTGTCAACGACACCCCCGAGCATGCCCGACAGCTGCTGGCCACCGTGCCGCAGCGCGTGCGCTGCAAGTTCAACCTCATCCCGTTCAACCCCTTCCCGCAGTCGGGCCTGAAGCGATCGTCACGTGAGCGGGTGGAGGCCTTTGCCAAGGTGCTGATCGACGCGGGCATCGTCACGACGGTGCGCAAGACGCGCGGGGACGACATCGACGCTGCCTGTGGGCAACTGGCGGGTGAGGTGCAGGACCGCACGAATGTTCAGAAGCGCCTGACGCGCGCGCCGGTCGGCATCCGTATCGTGCCGGCGAACGAGCCCCAGGACACCGCAGCGACCCAGGAGACACGACGATGACATCTGCCCGCGCGGGCAAGGACCGATGGGCCGCAGCGGCCAGGCAGTTCAGGCGGATGCTGGCTGTTCTTGGCGTTGTCGCCATGGTGGGTTGTGCCGGTGGGCCGGCACCGGCGCCTGCAGGTGGGCGCGACCTGCCGACCGCCTCGGATCAGACCGATTCACAAAAGCGCGCCGCCATCCGTCTCGAACTGGCAGGTGCCTACTTCACCCAGGGCCAGTTCACCACCGCACTGGACGAGATCAAGCAGGTGCTGGCGATCGACGGCACTTCGTCCGATGCCTTCAATCTGCGTGGCCTGATCTACTCTGAGTTGGGTGACGATGCGCTGGCCGAGGAGAGCTTCGTGCGCGCGATCCAGCTGAACCCGCGCAGTGCCGATGCGATGCACAACTACGCCTGGTTCCTTTGCCAGCGGAACCGTCATCCGCAGGCCCAGGTCCAGTTCGACCGTGCGGCCGAGGTTCCGCGCTATCGCGAACTGACCAAGACCTTGCTGGCCAAGGGGGTCTGCCAGGCGCGTTCCGGAGACCTCGTCGGCGCCGAAAAGACCTTGGCACGATCCTACGAACTCGATCCTTCCAACCCGGCAACCGCCGTGAACCTGGCCAATGTGCTGTATCGCCGCGGCGAGCTTGAGCGCGCGCGTTTCTACGTTCGCCGGGTCAACAGCACGCCGGAGCTCGTCAATGCCGAAACCCTCTGGCTGGCCGCCCGCATCGAGCACAAGATCGGCAACCGTTCCGGTGCCGCCGAGCTGGGTGAGCAGTTGAGGCGGCGATTCCCGCAGTCCAGGGAGGCTGCCGCGTACGACCAGGGCCGCTTCAATGACTGAAAACGGCGCTCCGTCCCCTGCGCCGGTGGCAGCCGGTCTGCCCGCCGATGCGACCGCGGGTGCGCTGCTCAAGGCGGCGCGCACGGCCAATGGCATTCACATCGCGGCGCTTGCCGCAGCGATCAAGGTGTCGGTGCGCAAGCTTGAACTGCTCGAGGCTGACCGATTCGACGAACTGCCCGATGCGACTTTCGCGCGTGCGCTGGCCCAGACCGTCTGCCGCTACCTGAAGGTCGATCCGGCGCCGATCCTGGCCAAGCTGCCTCACGGGGCGACCGTCTCGCAACTCGAGCACGTCGCGCGTGGCCTGAATCAGCCGTTCCGCGACCCGACCATCCGCCGTGACCTCCCTGGCGTGTCGTGGCTGGGCCGTCCGGCGGTGTGGTTGCCCTTGTTGATCATCGTCGCTGCGGTGGGGCTCTGGTTCGCCCCGCCTGGGCTGCTGGAGCGTCCGTCCTGGCTGAGTCTGGGCGGATCGGACGGCGCTGAGGCAACCAGCCCCGGTACCACCGTGATCCAGAGCCTGCCGCCATCCCAGGAGGCGGCCTCCGAAACAGTCCATTCGGCCCCGCCGGTGAGCGAGGAATCGGCGTCTGCGGCGATGCCGGCGGCGTCTGCATCGCCGGTGTCGGGCACGGCCGTCCCCGCGCTGACCAGCACGTCGGTGGCGACCACTCCGCAGGCTGCGCCCAGCGGGGTGGTGGTGGTGCGGGCCCGGGCCGAAAGCTGGGTCGAGGTGCAGGATGCCGGCGGGCGGCTGCTGATCTCCCGGCTGATGTCGGCGGGCGAGACCGTGGGGCTGGACGGCAGCTTTCCGATGCGCGTGCGAGTCGGCAACGCGCAAGGTACCGATCTCGTGCTGCGGGGGGAGCCGGTCGACCTGACCCCCCACGTGCGGGACAACGTCGCCCGACTGCAACTGAAGTAGCGCAGCGCGCGGAGCATCCTGATGCAAGACCGATTCATCCCACTTGATTCCCCGATGGACATCTGTGCGCCTGCGGCGCGGCGTTCGCGCCAGGCCCGGGTGGCCTGGGGCAGCCACGTCGTGACGGTGGGCGGGGATGCGCCGGTGCGTGTGCAGTCCATGACCAACACCGACACCGTCGACGTCATCGGCACCGCCATCCAGGTCAAGGAGCTGGCGCTGGCCGGCTCGGAGATGGTCCGCATCACGGTGAACACCCCTGAGGCCGCGCAGGCTGTGCCGGCCATCCGCGAGCAGCTCGATCGCATGGGCATCGCCGTGCCGCTCGTCGGCGACTTTCACTACAACGGCCACACCCTGCTGACCGAGTATCCGGCCTGTGCCGAGGCCCTCTCGAAGTACCGCATCAACCCCGGCAACGTGGGCAAGGGCGACAAGCGCGACCGCCAGTTCGCCCAGATGATCGAAGTGGCCGCCAGGCTGGGCAAGGCCGTTCGTATCGGTGTGAACTGGGGCAGCCTGGATCAGGAACTGCTGGCCACGCTGATGGACGACAACGCCCGGCGCGCGAGCCCCTGGGAAGCCCGTCAGGTGATGTACCAGGCGCTGGTTGCCTCTGCGATCCAGTCTGCCCGCCGCGCTGAGGAACTCGGCCTGCCCGGGGAACAGATCATCCTGTCGTGCAAGGTCAGTGGTGTGCAGGATCTCATCAGCGTCTACCGCGGGCTGGCGCAGCGCTGCGATTACGCCCTGCACCTCGGCCTGACCGAGGCCGGCATGGGGACCAAGGGCACGGTGGCCTCCGCCGCGGCGCTGTCGGTGCTGCTGCAGGAAGGCATTGGCGACACGATCCGCGTGTCGCTCACGCCGCAGCCCGGCGAAGCCCGCACCCAGGAAGTGGTGGTGGCGCTGGAGATCCTGCAGGCGCTGGGCCTGCGTTCCTTCGTGCCCAGTGTCACCGCCTGCCCTGGGTGTGGACGCACGACCAGCACCGTGTTCCAGGAACTCGCCAAGCAGATCGATGACTACCTGCGCGCCCAGATGCCCGTGTGGCGTGCGCGCTATCCCGGCGTCGAGGCGATGAAGGTGGCCGTGATGGGCTGCATCGTCAACGGCCCGGGCGAAAGCAAGCACGCCGACATCGGCATCAGCCTGCCCGGCACCGGCGAGGCGCC